>JADLHI010000020.1 GCA_020848895.1 Hyphomonadaceae bacterium | reverse complement strand
GGCGAGCAACAGCAGCGGCGGCTGTGCGGGATCGCTGCCCTCCCAGGTGTAGATCACAGTGAGATCGTTCACGACCTCGCGGTGCGCGACGGCGTTGAATGCTGGATAGGTCGAGATCATCCAGGCTTGCAGGTCGGTGAAGGGCTTGCGGTCTTCCTCGGGTAAGACGAGCGAGACGGTGCGAAAGCGCACGGCCTGGCTGAGATGCGCCGCCGCTGAGGCGACATCGATCGTGTAGCTCGACGTGTCGGGAACTTGCACATTGGCGGGCGGCGGCGGCGCGGTGAAGGACATCGTCCGGTAACCGACGAACCCCGCCAACGCGACGAGCACCAATGCCAATCCGCCAAGTATCAGCCGCACCATGCTGTTCCCCCAAGCGGCGCTTCCCCGGCGCCTGGACGAATTGGAGCGCCGCGGGAGCGACAGGTCAATTGCGGACAGCCGCCAAAACAGTTGTTCCGGCGTTTGAGGCGTGCGCGCCACTATGGCTGCGGCTCACGTGGCGTTACGCCGTACCCTTGCGCAGCGCCTAGGCGTTCGCCGCTTCCGTGTGTCCGAAGCCTTGGGTGTAATCCAGGATGGAAACCACCTCCGGATCGACGCGGTAGAGCGCCATTTCCACGTCATCAGCCTTCAGGAATTGGCCGATCTGCGGAAACTTGCTGACCATGAGTTCAAACACCCGGCCAAGCTCGGCGGCGTCGGTGACGCGCAGCGCCTTTCCGCTCATCGAAAGTCCGCGAATGCTGCTCCACTCCGTGTAGGGCGGCGTGACGCTGATCGACACGCGCGGGTCGCGCTCGATGTTCTGTGCTTTTTGCGATTTGGCCCAAGTGCCGAAATAGATGCGCGTGCCGTCGGCCACGAAGCTTACGGTGGTGACCTGGGGCCAGCCGTCGGCCCGCACGGTGGCGATGGCCAGATCGGTCGCCACACCCAGGATTGCTGCGATTTGTTGGCGTTGCGGATTGCTGAACATGGGAGCACTCCTCTGACGAGAAGCTAAGCCCTCAGCGCTTGGTGAAATTGATCGAGCGCAATGCCCTAGCTGCGTGCGCCGCTGAGTTCCAGAACGTCGTCGAAGGTGCGCAGGCCACTGCGTTGCGCATTCACCAGCACCGCCATATTGCCAGGCGCGTGCTTGTTATCGAGCATCTTCTCGTGCGCGTCGGGGATTTTGTCCCACGGCAGCACTTCCGACATTGCCGGATCGATGCGGCGATCGATGACGAGCTGGTTGGCTTGGGACGCGTGATAGAGGTGCGCGAAGTGTGATCCCTGCACGCGCTTCTGGTGCATCCAGAGATAACGCGCGTCCATGGTGAGATTGTAGCCGGTGGTGCCGGCGCAAATGACGACCATGCCGCCGCGCTTCACGATGCGCACCGAGACCGGGAACGTCGATTCACCTGGATGTTCGAAGACAATGTCCGGGTCCTTGCCGCCAGTGATGGCGCGCACGGCTTTGCCGAACTTGCCAACTTCTTTCATGTACTCGGCGAAACCCTCGCCGTTCACTTTCGGCAGCTGGCCCCAGCAATTGAATTCCTTGCGGTTGAGCACGGCTTTCGCGCCCATCGAGAGCACATAGTCCTTCTTCTCATCGTCAGAGACGACGCCGATCGCGTGCGCGCCGGAAACAGCGCAGAGCTGAACCGCGAACACGCCGAGTCCGCCCGAGGCGCCCCACACCAGCACATTCTGACCCGGACGCAGCACGTTCGGGCGCCAGCCGAACAGCATGCGATACGCGGTGGCGAGCGTCAGCGTGTAGCAGGCCGCCTCTTCCCAGGTGAGGTGCATCGGGCGCGGCATCAGTTGGCGCGCTTGCACTTTGCAAAATTGCGCGAACGAGCCATCGGAGGTTTCGTAGCCCCAGATCTTTTGCGTCGGCGAGAACATCGGGTCGCCGCCATTACACTCTTCGTCGTCGCCGTCGTCCTGATTGCAGTGGATGACGACTTCGTCGCCCGGCTTCCAGCGCTTCACCTTGGAGCCGACAGCCCAAACAATGCCGGACGCATCGGAACCGGCGACGTGGTAGGGCTGCTTGTGAACGTCGAGCACGCTCATCGGTTCGCCGAGCGCGGCCCACACGCCGTTATAGTTCACGCCCGCCGCCATCACGAGCACCAGCACTTCGTCTTCGCCGCACTTCGGCGTCGGCACCTGCTCGATCTGCATCGCCGTCAGCGGGCGGCCATGGCGCTCCTTGCGGATCGCCCAGGCCCACATCTTTTCAGGCACATGGTAGGCGGGCGGGATTTCACCGATGTCGTAGATGTCCTTCACGGGCTTCAAATTGGCTTGTGACATGGCGCCCTCAAATGATTTGCTGCAATGCACAATGCCAGCATTGGGAGCGTCGTCAATGCCATCGCACGCGCCAGGACATGTAGCCACGGAGACACACCTAAGCCCCGCGGGGCGCGGATTTGCTTAATGCCGGAAACGCAGTAGGCCCTGGGCCATGGGGGCCGTGAAATCCGCACTCCTCACGCTGATCGGCCTCGCCTTCGTCGCGATGGGCATTTTCCTGCTCGTGCGCGGCGATCCGCAGGACGTCACGCTCGCCTGGGGCATCATCGCGTTCTTTGGCGCGTGCGCGGCGGTTGGGCTGGTTCAGCTGCTGCCGAAGCAACGCGCGCAACTCGATCGCGAAGGCGCGCTCGTGTTGCGCCCGCTACGTGAGGTTGGAACTCTGTTGGCCGGACTCGCGATGGGTCTCGGTTGCCTCAGCCTCGCACCCTACGCCACCGCGCAGGGCGATACGTTCATGTCGTATGTCGCCTATTTCGGCGCGATCTTCTTCGGCGGCGGCAGCACATTCGCACTTTGGCGCGTGTTCAATGGTCCCCCGCTTGCGCGCATCGACGCCCACGGGGTGGAGACGTTCGGCGCCGCCGCGCGGACGCTGGCGTGGAGCGAAGTCCTGGCCATCGATTTCGGTCAACTCGGCCGTGAGGAAGGGTTCATCAGCTTCCTCACCGCCGAACAACCCTTGCCCGCGACCGACGATGACGACGACGACCTGGACGAGGACGAATACGCAGGCGGTGATGCAAGGCTGCCGCTGACCATCAGCCTGGCGCAAACGCGGCTCCAGCCAGCGGAAGTACACGCGATAGCCGAAAGACTTTGGCGCGCGGCGCTTAACCCTGCTGCGCTGCAACATTAAGCTTGCCGCAACGCGGCGGCGCGTGTTTGCTCGCCCAGATGCCGCCCTTCCAGCACACACCCGACGCCCCCTGGATTTTCCGCACCTATGCCGGCCACTCGACGCCGGGTGAATCCAACAAGCTCTACCGCGCCAATTTGGCGAAAGGGCAGACGGGCTTATCTGTCGCGTTCGATCTACCGACGCAGACGGGCTATGACAGCGACCACATTCTGGCGCGCGGTGAAGTCGGCAAGGTCGGCGTGCCGGTGGGGCATCTGGGCGACATGCGGGCGCTGTTCGACGGCATTCCGCTCGAGCAGATGAACACGTCGATGACGATCAACGCGCCGGCGGCCTGGTTGCTGGCGCTTTATGTGGCGCTGGCCGAGGAACAAGGCGCCGATCCGAAGAAGCTGACCGGCACGACGCAGAACGACATCCTGAAAGAATATCTCTCGCGCGGCACTTACATCTTCCCGCCCGCGCCGAGCTTGAAGCTCACCGCTGACACAATCGCCTGGAGCCTGGACGCGATCCCGAAGTGGAACGCGATGAACGTGTGCTCGTATCATTTGCAGGAAGC
>JADLHI010000019.1 GCA_020848895.1 Hyphomonadaceae bacterium | reverse complement strand
GGCGTGAGATCGCCGATCGGGATGAGCGCGTCAGCGAACGGCACGTGCACGTACTCGGCCATGCCGCCCCATTGGGCGACGCCAAGCGCGCGCCGCGGCAATGCGATGCAAAGCTGTTGATCGCCGGTGCGGCACGTGTCGCAGGCGTTGCAGCCGAGCCAAGGATAAACAGCCACGCGTGTGCCGATAGCGGGGCCGCTGACGCCCTCGCCAAGTTCTGCGATTTCGCCTTCGATCTCGTGACCGAGCACGGCTGGCATGTTCATCGCAACCGGCTGGCGCACATCGCCGAAATCGAAATAGCCGTCGTGGATATGCAGATCGGAATGGCAAAGGCCCGCGCGCGTGACGCGGACCAGCGCTTCACCGGCGCCCGGCTTTTGCGGGGTAAGCTCCATCGGCGTGAGAGGCTCGCCGAACGCCGTCATCGCTTGTGCTTTCATTGCGCCACTATCGGGCGCGGGCGCGGCTTGGCAAGGCTTAAGCGGCGAGCCGGAACGTCATCGCGTCCTGCTGCGCCAGGCGTCCGTTGGCGGCGAGGTATTGTATCGCTGCGTCAGGCTTAAGCAGCATGCGATGGTTGACGATGAACTCGGTGACGATGACGCGAAGTTCTTCGGCCGATGCCGATGTTCGCCCACTGAGCTTCACTTGCACGTGCTCGAACAGCGCAGCGCCGGCGCGGCGGGTGATGGCGGGGCCAAGCGTCTCAGCGAAAAACATGTCAGCGCCTCCATGTGCGGCGCGGCCAGGGTGGACTGATTCAGCGCAAACGCGGCAGGGTGCGGCGTGTTTGGCTCTGAGTCGCTTCTCGTGCTGCCGCCCGCGCTCGACTATGCGGGCTTCACCGTCTTTGCTCTGACGGGCGCGCTCGCCGCGGCGCGCGACAAGCAGGACATCGTAACGTTCTGGTTTTTCGCCGTGGTCACCGGCATCGGCGGCGGAACGTTGCGCGATTTGCTGATCGACGCGCCGGTGTTCTGGATCGGCAACGCAACGTATTTGGGCATCGGCCTGCTGGTGGCGGTCGCGGTTTGGTTCGCCGCGCCGCACCTGGAGCGCGCGAAGACGCTGATCTGGCTCGATGCGCTGGGGCTTGCTGTCTATGCGGTGATCGGGGCCGCGAAGGCGATTTCATTTGGCGTTGGCCCATTCGTCTCGATCGCCATGGGCGTGCTGACGGCATGCTTTGGCGGGGTCATCCGCGACGTGCTGGCCGAGCAGCCTTCGGCGCTGCTGAAGCGCGAGATCACGATCTCGGCGGCGTTGCTCGCAGCTTCGGGCTTCGTGGCCCTGATGCTGGCGGGTGTTCCGCCGCTTTGGGCGGGCGTTGCCGGGGCTTTCGCGGGTTTTGGATTGCGCGCCGGCGCCATACATTATGGCTGGGCGCTGCCCGCGTTCGGAGACAGACGTGACAAAGGAAAAGCTTGAGCTGGTTGAGGTCAGCCCGCGCGACGGGCTGCAGAACGAGCCGGACATCGTCTCGACCGAAAACAAGCTCGCTTTGATCGATCACATTCTCGCCGCTGGCTTCCGGCGCTTGGAGGCGGGGAGCTTTGTCAATCCGAAGAAGGTGCCGCAGATGGCGGACGGCGACGCCGTGTTCGCCGGCGCGCCAAAGCGCAGCGACGTGACGTATATCGCGCTCGCGCTGAACTTGCGCGGCGTCGAGCGCGCGATCGCCGCCGGCGCCAAGGAGATCAACTACGTCTTCTGCGCGTCTGACGGATTCTCGGTCCGCAACAATGGCGGCACGGTAGATGAGACATTCAACGTCTGGCCGGAGGTCGCCGCTGCGGCGAAGGCCGGCGGCGCGCGGCTTTCGGCGACTGTTTCCACCGCCTTCGGGTGCCCCTTCGATGGCGAGGTGCCGGTGCGCCGGGTTGTTGAAGTTGCCGAGCGCTGCATGGCCGAAGGCATCTTTGAACTTGCGCTTGCGGATACGATTGGCGTTGCGGCGCCGAGCGATGTGCACGAGCGCTTCCGTGCGGTGAAATCAGCGGCGCTGCCGCACATCCAGCTGCGGGCGCACTTTCACAACACCCGCAATACCGCGCTCGCTAACGCAGTGGCGGCGGTTGAAGAGGGCGTGCGCGTTCTTGACGGTTCACTCGCCGGCATTGGCGGGTGTCCGTTCGCGCTGGGCGCGGCGGGCAATGTGCCGACGGAAGATCTGCTCTACATGTTCGAGCGCATGGGTTTTGACACCGGCGTCGATCTCGATCGTGCGATCGAAGCGGCGCAATTCATCGGCGGCGTACTGGGCCGCAAGACGCCGGGCATGGTCAGCCGCGCGCCGAAGTGGCCGGCAAAGAAAACGGCCGCTCCGTAGAGCGGCCGTTGAACTTTGCGATTCCTGGCGGCGATTAGAGTTCGCGGCCGATCGTGACCACGAACGCGCTGTCGTGGCTGGATTCACCGTAAGCGTAGTTGGCGATGTCCGTGCCTTCGTCGATGTCGCTGTCGTGGTAGCGAAGATCGACTTGGAAGCCGTGCATGGCCCAGCCCACGCCAACGTTCCAGGTGTTGTAATCGTCTTCAGAGTTCGGGCCGTTCGGCTCTTCGATAGTTTGGTTGCCATAGGCGCCGTTGATGGCGATGGCGTCGGTGATTTCGTACGAGGCGTTGACTTCCCAGTAGGTCGCATCGCCCGTGTCGCCGAAGTTTTCCGGCGCGTAGTAGACGGCCGCGCCAGCGGTCAACTGATCGGTGAAGTCGTGGCTGGCGCCAACCTTCAGTTCGTAATAGTCGAACTCGGCGCCGTCATCGTCAGCGCCCGGATAGAAATAGCCGATGACGCCGAGATCCCAATCAACCGGGCCGGTCGTCGGCGTGATGCCGGCATAAACGTCGAGTTCGAGGCCCTCGGTGACGTTCGAGCCCCAAACGCCCGCGTACCAGGCGTCGGCAACGTAATCGACGCCGCCCTGCAAGGCCGGGCCGTTGTCCGACAGCGAGACGCCGCGGAAGACATAGTCGCTGGTCAGTTGGACGTTCGCGGTGACTGTGCCTTCGGCGCTGGCCACGCCGGCAGTCGCGACCGTCGCAAGGACGGCGAGACCAAGGATCTTCTTCATGATCACTTCCCCTAAATGCCGCGAGGCCTTCCCGCGTAAGCCTGGAAAGTCACCTGGTAACGTAAATGCTTGGTTAAGCAGTGTGACGAGTTCAGATAGATTCGACGCGCCGTTGCGCGGTGTTGCAGTGCCGCCACATGCGCGAAGGCGCTGCTCGCTATTGTCTTTCATAATGCTTCCCCGCTTGCTCAAGGACTCACGGGAGGCCGTGAAGTCGCCGCCATGCTTGAGGAGGACGGAGGGACGGCAAAGCCGGGGACGCGTTGTTTGTCCGAGTGAGGCGTGCACCGCCTAATTTCACGGCGCGTGCTCCGGAGCTTGGCGTCAATTCAGGCGAAGCGCGGCTATTGAGGCGCCTGTCCGGTCAGCCGCGGGCTTGGCGCCGCCGCGCCATGCGGGGTACGCCCTGCGCATGAGTGAATTTACACAGCTCGGTCACGCTGCGGCAATTCCGGCCGGTCCGGACCAGGCGAAGCTTGAGCGCGCGCCAAATCCGCATCCCGGCACGCTTTATCTTGCGCGTTTCACGGCGCCGGAATTTACCTCGATCTGCCCGGTCACGAGTCAGCCCGATTTCGGCGTGCTCGTGCTCGACTATGCGCCCAAGGATTGGATCGTAGAGTCAAAGAGCCTGAAGCTTTTCCTGCAGAGCTTTCGCAATCACGGCGCTTTCCATGAGGATTGCACGGTGGGCGTGGCGAAGCGTGTCGTCGAAGCGATCGATCCGATTTGGCTGCGCATTGGCGGATACTGGAATCCGCGCGGCGGCATGCCGATCGATGTGTTCTGGCAAACCGGCCCGGCGCCCGAAGGGTTGTGGCTGCCTGATCAGGGCGTCGCCACCTACCGGGCGCGCGGCTAGGCGGCGCCGGGCGAGAGCAGGGCGCGAACGCTGCGCAATTGGCCCATGATCTCGCGCCGTTGAAACAGCACCAGCGCGGCGTAGGCGGCGATCGTCTCCAGGATGACGATCGCGATCTCGGTCCAGAGGCCGACCTCGATCGTGTTCATCAGCAGACGGTGGCCGACGAACAACGCAATGGCGGCGAGCGTCGGCGCGGCGAGCACGCGCAGGAAATCGAGCGGCGAGCATTCGATCGGCCGCAGATAGAGGTGTAGCAGGCGCGGCAAATAGAGCAGCGTCGTCACCGTGCAGCCGAGCGCAACGGCGTGAATGCCGAACGGCGCCGTTGCGAGCGCGGAGATCGTCCACAAGATTGCGTATTCGACCGTGAGGCGCAGACGCGCGCCAGTGCGGCCGATGGCCTGCAGCAAGGAGCCGTTGATGGCGACGATGGTTTGGATCGCGCCCGCACCCGCCAGCAGCGTAAAGATTTCACCCGAGGCCTGCCAACGCTCGGAGAGAAGCAGTGTGAAGAAGGCGTGACTGGCCGCCGCCACCGCGGCGATCGGCGGAAACACGAACACCGCTTGCGCCATGGTGGTGAACAGCACCAGTTCACGCAGCGCCTTGTTGTCCTCGCGCAATTGGACAAAACGCGGATAGACGGCGCTATGCAGTGAGCCGCCAAGAATGCTCACCGGCAGCTGCATGATGCGCACGGCGACGTTATAGAGACCGAGCGTCGCGGCGCCGAGAAACTTGCCGACGACGAGCGTGTCTGCCTGGCGATTGACGAACATTGTCATCGACCACGCCGCCGTATCGAGCATGAAGCGCATGTGTTCTTTGAGTTTGCCGACGTTTAGCACCAGCCGCGGGTAGAGCCGGCTTGCGAGTTGAACGACGACGCCCTTGACGATGCGCTGCGTCAGGTGCTGCCACACCAGCGCCCAAGCGCCGCCGCCCTGAAAAGCAATGACAAGCGCAACCACGATGCCGGCGATGGCGGCCGCGAATTCGGCCCCCGCGAGCCACTGGAACTTTTCCTTTTGCAGCAGCGACGCAGCGGGGATCTCGGCAAGTCCCATCAGCAACGGCGCCAGCGAAAGCACCATCATGATAGGTACGAGGCGCGGCTCGTTGAAGAAGGCCGCGGCGGGCCAGGAAATCAGGAAGAACAGACCCGACAGCGCTGTCATCAGCAACACGCTGGCCCAGAAGGCGCTCGACCAGGCTTCGGTGTCGTTCGCATCGACGCGCACCAGCGAGCGGCCAAGACCGGCGTCGCCAATCATGGTGAAGAACATGACCATCGAAAGAGCGAGCGCGGCGAGACCAAAATCGACCGGCGTCAACATGCGCGCCAGGAACGGAATGGCGACGAAGCTCGACGCCAACTGCACGACCCGGGCGGCCGAGAGCGTCGCTACGCCGAACGCGATCCGCTTCAAGGCCACTGGTTAACTCCACGTACCCACACTGCGAGGCGCGGGACCTATCATATGCAAAGGATTTGCCGCCGAAATTTTCTTATCGGACGCCGTTTCCATGGCGCGGTCATTGCTCTTGTAAGCGGGATTACCACGGACCAGAGCTATGCGGACGGGAATGCGGTCAGTTTGGGCCAGGGGCGCGCGTTTGCGCCGCACCGCCCTGACGCAAGCCGTCGAGGCGTTCCGGGCTGGCCTGTTCATGATGTTGCGAGCAGCTGCTTTGACGCTGCCGCGGTCCTGGGCCTACGCGCTGGCGAGCGCGGTTGGATCTCTGTTGGCGGCCTCTCCAATCGGAATGCGAGCGCGCAAGGGCATGCGCGCCACGTTCCCGGGCCAGCGGATCGACGATCTCGTCGCTGACTGGCTGGGCCGGCCGTTTCGCGATCACGTGAACGCCGTACGGATCGCGGCGCGGCTCGAACGCTCGCGCGAGTGGACTATCGATATGCGCGGCGCGCCGGAACTCCTGAACGATCCGCGCCAATCGTTCATCATGGCGACAGGGCATTTCTCGCGCGAAGCGATGTCGTGCATCTATATGCCTTGGATTCTAAAACGCCCGCTGGCGACGGTGATTGCCCCGATGACTGAGGCGAAGACGCCGCGCGGGCTGCGCGTGCGCCTGCAGATGCGCGAGATGGTGAACGGCATCCGCGCCATGCGCGAGGGCGATGTCGATATCGCCGAAGTCGCCGGAAGCTCGTTTCTCGTGCGCTTGCTGCGCCATTTGCGTGAGCCGGGTGGGGCGGTTGTGATCGCCTCTGACGCGTCATGGGGCGCTGGAAAAGGCGATGGCGTGACGCGGCCTTTCGCCGGCTATGCCTCGCAGACGTTTGCAGTGGGTACGGCGCGGCTTGCCCGCCTCAGCCAAACGCCGATCGTGACGTGCGTTCCATTTCTCGTCGGCGATCGTCACATCGTCATGGAATGGAGCCCGGTGATCCCCGCGCCCGATCGCAACGATACTGACGCGGATGTGCGCATCACCAACGAGATTCTCGATTGGATCGAGCGGCGCATCGGCGAGCGGCCCGATCAATACGTACTGTCGTTCGGCGCTGAACGGCGCTGGAGTTCGGTCGCACGCTGCTGGGTCGATGACCTGCAGGCCAGCAACGATAGCGCGCGGGCGCCAGCCGCGCCGGCTAGAACCGCGAAATCCGCGAGCTGACGTCAGCACGGACACGCTCGGCGGCGCCTTGCCCCGGCGTGCCAAGATAAACAAAGCCCGCGATGCGCTCCTCCGGCGTCAGCCCCAGCGCGGCGCGCGCGCGTTCGTCGAACACCGGCCATTCAGTCAGCCAGCTGCCGGCGTACCCCAGCGCATGCGCCGCCAGCAGCAGATTGAAGCAAACCGCGCCGGCGGAAAGAACCTGCTCCCACTCTGGCACTTTCGGATTTGGCCGTGGCGAAGAGACCACCATCACGCAGGCGGGCGCGCGATTGAACCAGCCGCGGACGAATTCGCGGCGCGCATCGTCGACGCCTTCGTCGGCGTGAATCACTTTCTCCAGCGTGTCGCCAGCGCGGTCACGCCCATCGCCGTCGATGACGACGAAACGCCAGGGGCCGATCTTGCCGTGATCGGGCACGCGTGCAGCGAGCGCGATCAAGGCGTCGAGTTCATCGCTGCTGGGCGCGGGCGCCGTGAGGTGCATGAGCTTCAGTGAACGCCGCCGCGCCAGCAGCGAGAGCGTCTCGGCGCTTTCGCGCACGGCGTTGGCCGGTTCGTTGTCGCGCGGCTGAGTGGGGATGGCCGATAGCGGAAGAGGCATGTTGTCTCCGTGGCGCGGACACGCGCCTGGGGCTAAACAGATGGGATGAGTGATACATGGGATGAAGGCGGCAATCCTTGGATCGTCAAGGGCATGACGCACGCGTTCGAGAACGATTGGTTCCGGATCGACGAACACGACGTCATACGCCCGGACGGCGTGAAGGGGTATTACGGCGTCATTCGCGTGCGGCGCTTGGCGGTGGGTGTGTTGCCGATCGACGCGGCGGGCCGCGTTCACCTGGTCGGTCAATGGCGGTTCCCGTTGGGACGCTATTCCTGGGAAATGCCCGAGGGCGGCGCTGAACCCGGCGAGGATGCGCGAGCCTGCGCCGAACGCGAACTCGCTGAAGAGACCGGATTGCGCGCGCGGGAATGGCTGCAGGTGCTGGAGATGGATCTCTCCAACTCACTGACGGACGAGCAGGCGGTGATCTTCCTCGCGAGCGGTTTGTCGCCGGGCGAGGCCGATCCTGATCCGACTGAGGTCTTGAAGCGCCGCACGGCGCACTTCAGGGAGGTGTTGGAGCGGATCGCTGATGGCCGCATTCGGGATTCGCTGACGGTTGCCGCGGTGCTGCGCGCCCACCACATGGCGGTGACGGGACAATTGCCGGCGGCGCTGACTGCGGCGATGCTCCGGCAGGGAGAGTAAGCGATGGCCGAGCCACGCGTGTTTGAAGCATCGGGCGGTGTTTGGGCGCAGCTGCGCGTCGAGGCGATGCAGGCGGCGGCGGAAGAGCCGTTGCTGGCGTCGTATCTCCACGCTTC
>JADLHI010000018.1 GCA_020848895.1 Hyphomonadaceae bacterium | reverse complement strand
GCGGGCACGCCCGAGTCCGGCACCGGCACGATGACGTCGGCCTTGACGCCGGTTTCCTGCGCGAGCCTGCGCCCCATGCGCTTGCGGATGTCATAGACGCTGCGGCCTTCGATGACTGAATCGGGGCGCGCGAAGTACACGAACTCGAAAATACATGGCCGGGCTTTGCGGCGCGGGAACGGGAAGTGGCTCTCGATGCTGACCGTCCCATCCTTACTGCGCGTGACGACAACGACTTCACCCGGCTCGACCGCGCGCACGAATGTCGCCCCGATCATGTCGAGCGCGCAGGTTTCTGAGGCGAGGATCATCGCGCCGGCGCTTTCGCCGAGCACGAGCGGGCGAATGCCGATCGGATCGCGCGCGCCGATCATCATGTTCTCGGTGAGCGCCACGAGCGCGTAGGCGCCCTCGATGTCGTGCAGCGCCTCAACGAAGCGCTCAACGACGCGCGGACGTTTCGACTTGGCGATCAGCTGCAGGATGCACTCGGTGTCCGAGGTCGATTGGAAGATCGAGCCGTTCTGGACGAGGCGGTTTCGGAGATCGACGGCGTTGGTGAGGTTGCCGTTGTGCGCGACCGCGAAGCCGCCAAGCGCAAGGTCGGCGAAGAGCGGCTGGACGTTGCGCAGAATGGTGCCGCCGGCGGTGGCGTAGCGCGTGTGGCCGATTGCGGCCCAACCCGGCAGGCGCTCCGGCACATCGCCGCCGGCGAAGTGTTCGCCGACCAAGCCGAGATAACGCTCGTGATAGAAGCGGTCGCCGTCATAGCTGACGATGCCGCAGCCTTCCTGGCCGCGATGCTGAAGCCCGTGCAGGCCGAGCGCTGTCAGAACCGAAGCGTCTTCCGAGCCAAAGACGCCGAACACGCCGCATTCCTCGCGCGGCTTGTCGTCGTGTTCCCATTTGTCGACCGGGTCTGCGGGCGCCGACTGAAAGTGGAGGGAGTGGCGCTCGGCGGTCATAGGTCCTCAGGGTGGCGTTGCCTGGGTTGTTGCGGGCTCGGCCGGCGGAATCGGCGCCGACTCGCCCTCATGACGGTCAATTATATCACGCGCCCGATCACGAGCCTTCGGCAACAGCACCATCAGCGCGGAAGCCACACCCGAATAGATAGGATAGGTGCGCGCTCCTACTACCCCGTCATGGTAGAGGCTGGGCTCCCGATTCTGGTCCTCTGGCATCAGAATTCGGATCGGAAGCACGAAGAACACCGCCACGAAGACGATCCCGCGCAGAATGCCGAAGGCGAGGCCCGCGGCGCGGTCGAAACTGCCGATCTCGGTCGATTGGTGAAATTGCTTGGCGACCGACGACGTCACCACCGTGATCACGATGAAGATCACTAAGAAAATGAAGAGGCCACCGGCCAAGTCGGCGATAAAGCCGCTCAAGGGCGTGAAGCTCTCCACCACCGGGCGGGTGATGCTCATAAAGAAGCCGACGAGGGCGCCCAAGAGGCCGGCGATGAAGGCGATGATCGAGAACACTTCGCGGATAAGGCCGCGTGCGAACGCCATGACAGCCGAAAGGCCGACAATGGCGAAGGCGGCGAAGTCGAACCAGGTGAAGCCGAAGTCCATCGCCCACTCCCATGCTGCCCGCTTCTGGGCGCGTCCCACCGCACTGGATTAGACGGCTCCCCCGGCCTTGGGAAGGCGCCACACGCGGTGAGAGGGCAATCCCAGTTGTGGGCGTTTCGCCCACGGAATGGTTGCTGGCGGTAGGACGTGCCGCCGGCGCTGCTGCTTGACCAGCGAAGTCTGGACCGCCGGCGCCCCCGCCGGCTTGGCGCAGACGCTACCGACACGCGCCGGTGCTTATTCGATCGATTGCAGGCCGGCGGGGGCGCCGGCGGTCCAGACTTATTCAGCTTCAACCCCAATCGCCGCGGCCAGATCGGCGATATGGCCGATCTGCTTCAGCTTCACGCCGCCGCTGGCGCCACTCTTCTTCTGCGGCGGCGCAAATGCGCTGGTGAAGCCAAGCTTCGCCGCTTCCTTCAGCCGCAAATCGCTACGCCCGGCGGGGCGCACCTCGCCCGAGAGCGCGACTTCGCCGTACACGACGCAGTGCTTCGGCAACGGCTTGTCGGCAAGCGCCGAGATGAGCGCCGCAGCCACGGCGAGATCGGCGGCAGGCTCAGTGATGCGCAGACCGCCCGCCACCGAAAGATAAACGTCGCGCCCGGAGAACGAGAGCCCGCAGCGCGTTTCCAGAACGGCGAGGATCATCGCGAGGCGTGCGGAATCCCAGCCCACCACCGCGCGGCGCGGCGTCCCGTAAGCTGTCGGCGCCGCGAGGGCTTGGATTTCCACCAGCACCGGCCGCGAGCCTTCGACGCCCGCAAATACAGCAGCCCCTGAAGGCCGCTCGCTCGCATCGCCGAGAAATAGCGCTGATGGGTTCGGCGTCTCCACTAGGCCTTGCTCGGCCATCTCGAAGACGCCGATCTCATCGGTTGGTCCAAAGCGGTTCTTCACGGCGCGCAGAATGCGGAACGGCAAGCCGCGCTCGCCCTCGAAATAGATCACTGCATCGACAAGGTGCTCCACCACGCGCGGCCCGGCGATCTGGCCATCCTTGGTGACGTGACCAACGAGGATCAGCACCGCGCCGCTCTTCTTGGCGAAGCGCACCAATTCATGCGCACAGGCGCGCACTTGCGCCACCGTACCCGGCGCGGCCTCGATGCCATCGGCGTAGAGCGTCTGGATCGAGTCGACGACGACGACGTCAGGCTTCAATGCCTTCAAGCCTTCAAGAATTTTGCGCAGATCCGTCTCCGCTGCGAGGCTCACGCTGGCATCCGCTGCCTGCAGCCGCCGCGCGCGCTCTTGCACCTGCGCTTCCGCTTCTTCGCCGGTGACATACGCCACCGAAGCGCCGCCGCGCGCCAGCGACGCCGCCGCCTGCAGCAGCAGTGTGGATTTGCCGACACCCGGATCGCCGCCGATGAGGATCGCGGACGCGGGCACCAGGCCGCCGCCGCAAACGCGGTCAAACTCCGAGATGCCGCTGGCGATGCGTGGCGGCGGATCGGCGACGCCAGCGAGATCGACGAAGTGGACCGCTTTGCTCTTCTTGCCGCCGCCAACCGGCGCCGCCAGCGCGCCCGGCACCACCGCGCGCGCGGTTTCCTCAACCAGCGTATTCCATTCGCCGCACGCGTCGCACTTGCCGGCCCATTTGGGCCAAATCGCGCCGCAGGCCTGGCAAGTGTAAACGTGATCTGGCTTGGCCATTCTGACCTTCAAACGAATCCCGCGTTGAGCCTAGCGCGTCGCTTCTGCTAACGCATGCGCCATGACAGGG
>JADLHI010000017.1 GCA_020848895.1 Hyphomonadaceae bacterium | reverse complement strand
TCTTGCCAGTGTGGTTCTTGGCCAGTTCGATGATCTCAGCCAGCAGGGTATCGTCGCTCACTCGTGCACGCGGCCTTCGGAATCCATGTGCGCGATCCAGTCTTCGATCAGCGCCGCGCCGCGTTCGTCGACGAGTTGGCGCCCGGTCTCCGGCATCATCACGCCGGGATCGGTGGCGCGCAGGCGATAGAGCAGGATCGAACGCTCCGGGTGGCCTGGATCGATGGCGAACTCGAAGCCGGCCGAACCGCGGCCCGCCGCAACCGGGCGTTTGCCGACACCCCAAGCAATCGGATCATGCTGCGACCAGCGCAGATCGAGGCCTGATGTGTGCGCCGGTCCCTGCGGATTGTGGCAATGCGCGCAGTTCACATCGAGATAAGCGCGGGCGCGGAGGTCGAGTGAGCCGCTTGCAGGATCGAAAGCGCGCGGCACGCGCGGCGCGTTGGCGCCTGGCGGTGCGCCGGCGAGCAGATGGTCGTCGGTCCAGGCGTCGAGCTGGTTGGTGGAGATGGGATCGGAGCGTGGGATAAGCGCGCTGTCGTTCCCTTCACTCCAAGGCGAGAAGGCGATGTCCGGGCCCGCGCGATTGAGATTTCGCGCATTCGGCCCGATTGGCGTGAACTCGCCTGCTACGTCGTGGCAGCCTTTGCATTGGTTGCGGTTGGGCACGGCCCAATCCAGCGCGATGGCTTGGCCTTGTTCGTTGGTGAAGCTCACCGGGATCGTCGCGCCGATGGGTGAAAGGCGCGCTTCGGTTTGCGCTTCGTTCCACACGTACGGGAGCGCGATCCAGCCTTCGGCGCGGCGGATCAGCAAGCGCGTTTCGAGGAAGCGCACGTTCTCGGTCGGCTGACGCATGTCGGCGGCGAACGCGAACGTCTTGATCAGCACCGTGCCAACCGGAAACTCGAACACGCCTTCGTCGCGGTACTGCGCTTGTTGGCCCGGCGGTATGAAGACGTAGCGAAATTTCAGCGCTCCATCGGAATAGAGCGGTGTGTTGAGATCGTAGGGCGTCACGCGCTCGTTCGGCTCGCGCGCGCCTGCGTCGCGGAAGAAGTGATACGCCGAAAGGAGTTCCGGCGGGCGCTCCGCGGCGATCACCGCTTGGTTCACGGGCGCCGGCGCCTGCGCCGTCGCGGTGGTGATGCAGACAAGTGAGAGCAGCGCCAGCAGAATGAAGCGCCAATATGGACCGCCGGCGCCCTCGCCGGCCAGCGTCGGTGCATGCCGGCGCGGGCGCCGGCGGTCCATGGGATCTTCGCTTGTCATCAGCCGATCCGCACCCGCTCCGGCTCCTCGATTTCGACGATCGGCGGCGGCGTGGGGTCTGGCTGCGCTTCGCTGATCGGCGACCCGGCCGATGCGAGACCAAGTGACAAGAAACTGCCGGTGCGCGTGCGGGTGGAGCGGTTGTCGTCGACGACGATGCGCACCTGCTCGGTGCGCGCCATGCCGCCGCGCGAATAGATGGTCGCGCCATCCCACAGCACGTCGGGGATCGGCACGCCCAATTGGCTGAGCGCGGCGAGATCGCCGGCCGGCGCGTAGCCAGTGTTGCCGAATTCGTTGTCGCGAATGACGATGTCGCGCGCGAGCGGGTTGTAGTGCTCATCCTGGAAGCTTTCGCGGTACGAGCTGATCAGGACGTTGACGGTGCCGTTGTCGGCGATCTCGTTCTCGAACACGTGCACATTGCGGTTGGCCATGATGAGGACGCCTGTGCCGGTCGGCACGCCGGCGACGATATTGCCGGCGGGGGCGAAGTTAGGCGTGTTGTTGTCGACGATGCGATTGTTGAAGACGCGGATGTCGTGGCCGCCTTGTTGGGGCAGGCCGGGTAGATCGAACACCAGAATGCCGCCGGTGTTGTGGGTGGCGACGTTGCCGAACACGTCGGCGTTGAAGCTGTTCTCGATTTCGATGCCGGCGACGTTGAACTCGGCCAGGTTGTCGCGGACGATGATGTTGCGCGATTGGCCGACATAGATGCCGGCGTCGGAGGCGCCGCGTGCGATTGAGCGCTCGATCAGCACGTTGTCGCAATTGACGGGGTAGAGGCCGTAGGCGCCATTCTCGGCATTCGGCCCGCGCGTCCACTCGACGCGGACTTGGCGGATATGAATGCCGTTGCAGTCGCGCGCCTTGATGGCGTCGCCGCGGGCGTTCTCCACAGCGAAGCCACGCAGCGTGACATTGTCGGAGGTAATGAGCAGCCCTTCGGCGCCCCGGCGCTGGTTGTTGAAGGAAAGGATGGAGCGGTTCTCCCCGTCGCCCCGGATGGTGACGCGGTCGACGTCGAGCGACAGCCCGCCGCTGAGTTCGAAGCGGCCCCGCCCCAGTTGCACCGTATCGCCGGGCCGCGCTTCGATCAGCGCCCGCTGCAGCGCCTGTTCAGCCTCGGCGCCTGGGCGGATGCGCCAGGTCTTCGCTTCGGCGGCGCCGGTGACGACGATTGCCGCGATGGCGGCGGCAGCGATGAGCCGCATCATGAACTCCCCACGTAAGTTGCGCGGAGCTTCGCCGTCGGAACGGGCGGTGTAAAGACAAGGGGCGCGCCGCAGCGCTCAAGCACTGCGATTGACGCAAGGGTCAGCGGCGAAAGCGCGCCGCAATGTGGATGAGATCGCGCATCAATGTCGGATGGCGCGCCGCCAAGAGGCCGCCAAGTGCGGTGACCGCCAGTGTCACCAGCGGCCGCTCGCGCACGATGTCGCCGAGGCCCAGCGGCAGATCGTCCATGAGCTGGGCCTGGGCGACAGCGGCTTGGTGCTCATGTTGGCGCTTCCGGTAAGCCGCAATGAGCGCGAACAACCCAACCAGAAGCGCCGCGGCCAACGCCACGATCGCCGCCGCCGCCGCCGCGCCGACGCTCGGCTCAACCAGCGCGTAGAGCGCAAAGCCAAGCGCAAACACGATCATCACCACGGCCGCAGCCGCAGCTGCCGTCGCGACGACGGCTGCCATGGCGCGATCGAACATTAGCGGCGGCTCCCCAGGAGCAGACCGAGGATAAGGCCAACGCCGACCGCGCTCGCGGTCACGGCCAGCGGACGCTCGCGCCATTGGCGCTTCATGTACCGATGCGCGGTGTCCATGCCGTCTTCGACGGCGGCGTGCGCTGCTTCGTACGCTTCCTCCGCGCGCTCGCGAGCTTCTTCCGCAAGCTCCGCAGCTCGGGTCATTCTGTCCTTGGCCATGACGTTGCACTCCTTGCCCTTCTTTATAGGAGATTGGTTCTATCCGCCCGCGCGCAAGCCCGTGCGGCGAAACCGCACCCCGGATATGAGAGCGCATGAGCGTGACGAAAGTTCCTTGCGGCCGATCAAAGGCTTGGCCGCGCGTGGCGGCGGTCGGCCTTAACCTTATTCGGCCGCCGATCCGCGTTTCGGCCTAGCCGACGAGGCGACGCGCCGCTTCGATAATGCGCAGCGTCTCACTCCACATGCCAAGACCTGCGATTTCGTGCGGACGAACGAATGCGGCGTGGATGGCGTCATCGCCGGCGCGAGGCTCGCCCGAGATCCAGCGGACGGCATAATCGATCAGCACATAGTGGCGATCGCCCATCAGAGCGTCGACGACATCGATGAGGCCCACGACTTCGCCTTCGCAGCCGGTCTCTTCACGCAACTCCCGCAGCGCGGCGTCGGCGGCGCGTTCGCCGAACTCGATGCGCCCGCCTGGCAGGGACCATTCGCCCTGGCGCGGCGGCGCGCCGCGTTTGATCAGCAGGACATCGTCGCCGCGAAAGCAGATGACGCCCACCGCCGCGACCGGCCTGACTTGCGCCTCGCTCATGCCATCCTCCGGGCCGAGCTTGATCTAGTCCGATATGGTGGGAGGCGTCGATGCGGCGCGGATTGTCCCTTTTTGTCCTGGCGATCGTTTCGGTTGCGGGTATTGCGGCGGCTCAAACGGCGCGACTCACCGCTGCGGAGGCGCGACGCGAACTCTTCGGGGTCGAATTGGCTGGCGTAAACGAGTCGGCCGGTGACGAATGGCGCGAATGTATCGAGCCCGGCGGCCGCACCGTTTATCAACGCGGCAGTGAACGCTTGGCCGGGCGTCTCGAAATCCGACCGGATGGTCAGGCGTGCTTCAACTATCCGCCCGAGACCGCGTGGTCGTGCTTCGGCGTGGTGCGCGAGGGGCAAAATTATCGCTTCGACGACTTTGTCACGCGCACCGTGCGGCGCGGCGTGCGCGAATGCGGCGCCGCCAACGACGCTTACGTGCGCCTCGGCGCAGAATCCTGAAACAAATAGAATTTTTGGAACAATGTGGCGCGATGGCGAGCGCCGATAACGAAGAAGCGCGCCGCTTTCGCGACGCGCTTCTCTTGGACATTCGTCCTTAGCTCTGTTGAGCGTCTCGATCGAGAGACACCCGAGGCGTGGCCTACCGGCGCTTCGCCTTCTTCGCTGCCTTCTTCTTGGCAGTCTTGCGCGGCGCCTTCGCCTTTTTCGCCGTCGTCTTCTTCGCGGCTTTCTTGGCCTTCGCCTTCTTCGCGACCTTCTTGGTCGCCTTCTTTGCTTTCTTAGCCATGCCCTGGCTCCTTCGTTAGTTACGGCAACGCAGCCGCAGTACGTCCTCACTTAGTCAAGTGCAAGCGTGTTGACCAGCGAAAAAAATCTGCGCGCTGAATCTGCAACAGCATCACGCGTGCGATTCGCATTCATCGATGTTGAGTCACACGCATCGTTTCGCTGCTTGCATCACGCGCGCATCACTCGAACAGCACGCGCGGATTCATCACGTTCGAAGGATCGATCGCGTGCTTCACAGCGCGCATCAGCGCCAACGATTCGCGATCCTTGAAGCGTGCGAGGTCGGCGCGGCGCGCGATTCCGATGCCGTGCTCTGCCGAGATCGAGCCGCCGAGCGCTGTCGCTGTCTCGTAGACAAGCTCTGTCAGATCGGGACCGGGGAAGGCGGTGGGATCGGCGCCGAGTGGCTGCATCGCGGTGTAGTGGAAGTTGCCATCGCCCATGTGACCGAAGGCGACGATGCGCACGCCGGGGCAGTGTTTCTCCATCGCCGCATTGGCGCGCGCCAGGAAGGTTGGCGTCGCTGAAACCGGCACGCTGATGTCGTGGCTGACTTGCGCGCCTTCGGGCTTATGACCCGCTGAAATGCTCTCGCGCAAAGCCCAGAAAACCCGCGCCTGGCTTGCGTTTTCCGCAAAAAGCGCGGTTTCCGCTTCGCCCGCTTCAATGGCTGCCGCGAGCGCGGTTTCGATAGCCTCGCGCAGCCCGTCAGCGTGCGCGGCTTCGAACTCGATGAGCACCGCGAGCTGCCCGGCGCCGCTCAAGGGGTCGCGCACGTTGGGGACGTTCTTGGCGGTCACATCGACGCTCAGCCGGTTCATCACCTCGAAGGCGGAAACAGCGCCCGTCGCCGCCTTCATCCGGTGCAGGAGCGCAAGCGCATGGTCCGCCGATGGCACGGCGAGCAGCACGACCTCGCGCGCCGCCGGCTGTGGGTAAAGTTTCAGACAGGCGGCGGTGACGATGCCGAGCGTGCCCTCGGCGCCGATGAAGAGCTGCTTCAGGTCGTAACCGGTGTTGTCCTTCCTGAGACCCTTGAGGCCGGAGAAGGTGCGACCATCTGGCAGCACCGCTTCGATGCCGAGCACCAGCTCGCGCATCATCCCGTATCGCAACACATGCACGCCGCCCGCGTTCGTCGAGATAAGGCCGCCGATCGTGGCGCTGTGTTCAGCGGCGAGCGAGAGTGGGAACAGGCGATTCGATTCGGCGGCCGCGCTCTGCACGGCGGAGAGAACGACGCCCGCTTCGGCGATGAGCGAGTCATTGGCGGCGTCGATTTCGCGGATCTGGTTCATGCGCCGAAGCGAGATCAGCACCTCGCCATCCGGGATTTGCGCGCCGACGAGGCCGGTGTTGCCGCCCTGCGGCGTGATCTTCGCGCCTGCAGCGACGCAGAGCTTCACGATGTCGGCCACCTCAGCGGTTGTCGCGGGATAAGCGGCAAACGGCGTCGCGCCGCTATATCTGCCGCGCCACTCAACGAGGTGCGGGGCAAGAAAATCGGGGTCGGAAACGACGTTCTTGGCCCCGATGCGGGCGGCGACTTGGGATGCGAGATCGGACATGTGAGTCCGAACCTATCGCGGTGCGGCGGCTCTAGCGAGGCGGTCGCGGATGGCTTCGGCCAATCCGCCGCCTGGAATAGGCGCGACGGCGATTGTGTCAGCGCCGGTAGCGTCGAGGGCGCGCAAGTGCGCGTAGAGGTTGGCCGCGGCCTCGGTGAGATCGCCGCTGATGGAAAGCGACAGGCCCCCCGGAGGCGCTTCGGCGCCGAATGCGAGATAGGCGGCGCCGGGCGGCGGCGCCGCTGCATCGAGGACGATGCGTGCGCGCGGCGCGTAGTGGCTTTCCATCATGCCCGGCGCAGCGATGGTGTTGAGGGCGGGCATCGCCAGCCGGCCGGTTATGGCTTCGATGGCGTCGCGGCTGATCGCGCCGGGGCGGAGCAGCGTGGCTCGGCCGTCAGCGTCGATGGCGACGATGGTGGACTCCAGTCCGACAGTGGACGGTCCGCCATCGAGGATAAGATCGACGACGCCTTCAAGATCAGCTGCAGCGTGTGCGGCGGTGGTTGCGCTCACATGGCCTGAGCGATTGGCGCTGGGCGCGACGACTGGCCCGCCGAACGCCGCCAGCAGTTCGCGCGCGAGCGGATGTGACGGCGAGCGCAGCGCGATGGTGGCAAGGCCAGCGCAGGCAAGTTCGGCGACCGGGCTATCGGCGCGGCGCGGCACGACGATGGTGAGTGGGCCGGGCCAGAACGTCTCGATGAGTGCGCGTGCGAGCGGATGCAGTTCGCCGTGCCGCTCGGCGTCGGCGAGGCTCAGCACGTGGCTGATCAGCGGGTTGAATTGCGGGCGGCCTTTGGCGGCGAAGATGCGGGCGACGGCGTGCGGGTTGGTGGCGTCCGCGCCGACGCCGTAGACGGTCTCGGTCGGGAAGACGACCAAGCCGCCCGCCCGCAGAACCTCGGCCGCCCGCTCAACGCTCATGGCGATCGCGTCGCCTGCACGAGAATGGTCACGTCGACGTTGCGTGAGATCATCTCCGCGCCTTCGACGTCCTTTCCGAGGTCGAACGCCTCGCGATCGATAGCGACCGTGCCGTTCATCACGGCGGTGTCGCCATCGATTGTGAGCGTGAACGGCAGCCGCACGTTGCGTGCGCGGTCTTTGATGGTGAGTTCGCCGCGCGCCTCGTAACCCTCGCCACGGCGGCGGAAGTCGGTGGCGCGGAAGCTGGCGGTCGGGTGGGCGTCAACGTCGAACCAGCCCGGCTCGCGCATGTACGCATCGTGCGAGGCGACGCCGTCGCTTGCCGAACCGGTCTCGATGGTGACGGCGACGGCCGAATTGCCGAGATCGTTCGGGTCGAAGCGGATGTCGGCATGCCAGCGCGCGAAGCGGCCGTCGATGCGCGAACTGTTGCCCGAGCCGTCGTCCATGGAGAAGGCAAAGGCGATCGCGCTGCGCGCGGCATCGACGCGCCAGGCGCTGGCTTGGCCTGCCGCGACGGGCGGTGCGACGGTCGTCACGGTCGCCGGCGCCTCGGTCGCCGTGGCGGGCGTTTCAACCACCTCGAACGAGGATTGCGCCTGCGGTGATGTCGTCGTCGGGCCGCCGCTCAGCAATGTGAACATCGCAGCCGCAAGCGCGACGGCAATGGCGGACAAGCCGACACCGACGATAGCGAGGCGAGCCGGGTCCTTCGGCGCAGGCTCGGTCTCATTCGGCGCGCGCAGACCCGGGATCATGTGCGCGAGCACTTCGTCCTTGTCGAAGAATTGGTGCTTCAGCGCCGCAAGCACATGCAGCGCCGCCAGACCAAGAGCGGCGTAGGCGAGCACAGCGTGTGCGCGGAGCGCGGCCTCGGCCGTATCCTCTCGTACGCCGAGGTCGGCTTGGTTCAGGCCGAACAGCGCCGGCACTTGGAAAAGGCCGAACCAGTGGGTCGCGACCGGCAACGGCGCCTCGTCATGGATCGACCAGCCGGTAGAAACATAAAGCCAGCCTGAGAGCGGCAAGCCGATCATCAGCGCGTAGAAGGCCCAGTGCGTCGCCTTGGCGATGAAGCGCTCCCAGCCCGGCATATGTTCGGGCATGGGCGGCGGCGGGTTGATCAGCCGCCAGGCGAGCCGCACGAGGCTAAGCGCGAGCACAGTGAGCCCGATCGACTTATGCAGTTGATAGGCGCGGAAGATGTTGGCGCCGACGTCGCCGTGCTCGGCGCTCTCGTGCATCCACAGACCCATCGGGATCATAAACAGGATCGCAACCGCGATCGCCCAGTGAAGGACGATCGCGACTGCCGTGTACCGCTGGGCTCTTGCCGCCATTTAGTTCACCGGCTCGCGCGTGGTGGCGCCCGGCACTGGCGCGCTCTCGATCGGGCGCGTGAACTCGGCTTCGATCACCAGTTCGACCTCATCGCTGACGCCGTCATTGCCGGCGCGCGGGATGAGTTCGTTGATCCCGAACTGCGAGCGCTGGAACGCGCCGCGCGCCGAAAAGCCGATCGACGAGACCTGCATGCCCATCGGGTGCGGGCTGTGGCTGCCATCATAGGTGACATCGAGCGTGATCGGGTGCGTCTGGCCGCGCAGCGTGAGGTCGCCGGTGACGCGCGCCGTGTTGGGGCCGGTCGATTCCACCGAGGTTGAGGTGAAGGTCGCGGTCGGGGAGCCGGCGCTGTCGAGCCAGGATGAGTTCTGGAGTTCAGAATCGAAATCGCGAGCGCCCGTGTAGGGCGTGTCGAGCGAGGTGACATCGACACTCGCTTGGATCGTCGATTGCGTCGGATTCTCGGCGTTGAAATTGAGCGTGCCGGAGACCTTGTTGAAGCGCAGCGTATAGTGCGCGAGGCCGAAGTGCTGGGCGCGGACGGTCACCGTCGAGTGGTTCGGATCGAGCGCATATTCGCCGCTCGGCGCGTTCACTTCCACGGCCGGCGCTTCCGGGGCAGCCGGCGTTTCCGCTGGCTGGTTGCACGCGGCCAGGGTCAAGGCTGCTGCTGCGGCAAGGATCAGTCTCATTCAGGGTTCTCCGGCTCTGGTCGCGCTCTATGTAGCGCGGTCAGCGGTGGCGGCTACCGGGCACAACGCCGTAACCGCGCTATCGGACTGGTCAGGAGCGGACGAATTCGGCCTCGATGACGATCTGAACCTCGCTCCCCGTGAAGGCGCGCCAGTCGTTTACGCCCCATTGGGTGCGGTCGATCGCGCCGCGGGCGGAAAAGCCCAGCACCATGTTGCCGCCGCGGAGGATATCGCGGCCCGAGCCTTCGAACGTGGCCTCCAGCGTCGCCGGATGGGTTTGGCCGTTCAGCGTGAGATCGCCGGTCACGCGCGCTGTCTGTTCGCCCGTGCGTTCGATCGCTGTGGAGGTGAAGCTGATCTGACCGGCCCCAAGCGCGCGGCCGATGGATTGATCGAAACTGCGCTCGCCTTGGGTGTTGAGGACGCCGGTGTTGACGCTCGTGGCATCGACGCTGGCGGTGAGTTGTGAATGGCTGGGATCGGCAGGGTCGAGCGTCAGCGTCGCGGCTTTCGTATCGAAGCGTGCGGTGAACCAGGCGAGGCCGCCATGCTGGACGCGAAAGAGCACGCTCGCGTGGCGCGGGTCGAGTTGATAGGCGCCGGCCGGCAGATCGACAGCGACGGGAAAGTCGGCCGCAGGCGCAGTCGATTGCGCCGAGGCGCCAGTCGCACTGACCAGCGCCGTTGCGGCAAGAGCGGCTAACAGGACGGACAAACGCATCGCGATCTCCAGTCTGGTCTCGAACGTTCAATGTAGCCTCGCTTGCGGCCATAAGAAGGCTCGCGCGCCGGGCATGAGTGGCTATGGTGAGCGGCGGAGGACCCCCTTGAATGCCCTACGCCGCGCCCATTGCTGACATACGCTTCGCACTTGAAGCGTGCGCCGACTTCTGGTCGCTGCGCGAGCGCTTTCCGGAACTCGATGAGGATACGCTTGTCGCGATCCTGGAAGGCGCGGGCGCACTGGCCG
>JADLHI010000016.1 GCA_020848895.1 Hyphomonadaceae bacterium | reverse complement strand
CGGCGTTTGAAATCGCGGCCATCCCGCCGCCCAAGCCGATCGTCGATACGCAGGTGAAGCCGCAGCGCGAGGCTCTTCCAGAGCCGTACGCGACCAAAGTCGCCTGATTTTGGTGCGGCTTTGCCGCAACAGTGGCGCCCGGCGCCTGCAACACTGTCAAAATACTGCCCGTTTCCGAGCGCTCTTGTCTTTGCCCATGAGCCAGGGATTCGGGCCGAGTCTGTACGGGAGGGGCGCTGCGGTTGTTGCCGCTGCGGTGACCCTGGCGTTTCCGGGCCTGGTCCACGCTCAGCAACAGCCCCAGCAGCCGAACGCCGCGCCACAGCGTCTGGTCCCGGTCACCGTCGGCGCTAACCGCTACGCGACGCCGGACGGCGCCGTGCGGTTCGTGCTCGATCGTTCGGGCGGACGCGCCGCGCTGGTGCAGTTCGAGGGCGATCCTGAGGTCCATGTCCTGCGCCCGACGATGGGAGCTGGCGGCGACGAGATTTTCCAGACCGAGAATGGCGACGTGCGCCTGCGCGTAACCTCCCACGGCGGCATCATCGTTTACACACGGGCGCTGCGCACCGGCGCTGCCGCCTCGGAAGAGGGACGGGTCGCGCCGCTGACGCCGGAAGAATTGGCGTTCGCGGAAATGCAAACGCGCTTTCGTGCGCTGCAGAATCGCGCGCGCCGCAGTATTGGCCAGCCGGTGTTGTTTACGGTGCCGGCGCAAATGTCGCCGCTCGCCGCTGGCGTCGTGACAGATGCGGCCGAGCGCGCAGCGGAAGGTTTGTCGGAAGCGCCGATGACGAACGTGCGCCACGTCATCATCGCGATTGGCCGCGTGCCTGCGCTCGCGCTTCGGGGCGATACGCTTATCATTCAGGTCGCGCCACAGCTCGGCTATGCCGGGCGGCCTTCGTCCAGCGCCATTCGCAACGTGGTGATGGGCGAAGTCCAAGGCCCCGAACAATAACAACGCCAACGCCGCCCGAAGAGGCGGCTTTTTCTTATGCCGCAGTGGCGCTACTTGAACTCGTCCTTCTTCTTGCGGATGTCCGCGAACGCCTCCCAGTCCGCAACGCCCGGCACAAGCGCGGGCGCGCGCAGGAAGGGGTTGGTCTCCTTCTCAACACGCAAAGTCATTGGCACTGTGGGTTTGCCGGCAGCGCGCAAGCGATCGATCTCGGCTGAACGTGCGCGCAACGCGGCGTTGTGCGGATCCACCGAAAGCGCGAAACGCGCGTTGGATTGGGTATATTCGTGCGCGCAATAGAGCGTCGCATCGTCCGGCAGCGCCGCTAGCTTCTGCAGGCTCGTCCACATCTGCTGCGCAGTGCCTTCGAACACGCGCCCACAACCCAGCGCAAACAAGGCGTCGCCAACGAACGCGATGTTGTCCGCGTCAAACACATAGGCGATGTGCCCAAGCGTGTGGCCGCCCACGTTCAGCACCCGCGCTTCGATGCCGCCAAGCTTCACGCGATCGCCGTCATCAACAACGCGATCCGGCGGCGTGCCGATACGCTCCACTTCGGCGGGGCCGGTGACTGCCGCGCCGGTCTTCGCCTTGATCGCGGCGTTGCCGCCGGCGTGATCGGGATGCCAGTGCGTGTTCCAGACATCAGTAATGCGCCAACCCTTGGCGGCGGCCTGGCGCACGATCTCGTCGGCGTCCGGCGTATCGATGGCCGCGGTCGCGCCGGTGGCGGGATCGTGAATGAGGAACCCATAATTGTCGGAGAGGCAGGGGAATTGATGGATTTGAAGCATTGAGACGGGACTGGGGGTTAGGGATTAGGAACTAGGATGCTGCATGCACGAACCACTAATCTAGTATCCGCATAAGCTTGAGCCCACGCCACCCTAATCCCAAGTCCCTAGAACCTAGCCCCTCGCAATGCGCGTCGATGTTCTCGCACTCCAACGCTTCTACGCGTCATCTCTGGGCGATGCGGCGCGGCGCGCGGCGGCGCGGCGGTTAGCGACGCTTTGGCCGCACGCCGATGGGCTGGATGTGCTCGGCGTCGGCTATCCCTCGCCTTACCTCGATCGCTTTCGCGCCGGCGCGCGCCGTGTGGTGACGATGATGCCCGCCGCGCAAGGGGCCGAGCCGTGGCCGGCTGGCGCGCTGGTCGCCACCGCGCTTTCAGAGGAGGCGCGCCTGCCTTTCATGGACGCGGTTTTCGATCGCGTGCTGATGGTGCACGGCCTCGAAGAGTGCGACGCCGCGCCGGCGATGCTGCGCGAGGTGTGGCGGGTGATGGCGCCGGAGGGGCGCCTGGTGGTTATCGCCGCCAATCGCTGGAGCCTCTGGGCGCAGTCCGACATCTCGCCGTTCGGATACGGCCGGCCGTACTCGCGCACGCAGCTGGCGTCTTTGCTCGGCGATTCCATGTTCGAACCGGTGGTGTCGGCGCGCGCGCTCTATGTGCCGCCCTGGCGCTGGGCCGCCGGCGCGGCCGACGCGTTTGAGCGCGTCGGCGAACTGGTTTGGCCGGCGCAGGGCGGCTTGGTGCTGATGGAAGCCGTGAAACGGCTCTATGCGACGACCGCGCGCTCGAAGGGGCGTGTCCTTTTGGCCAAAGCTCCGCAGCGAAGACGTCCTGAGCCAAATGGCGCCTTGCCGGAGAACAAGCGCGACTCTTAAGACGTGGGCTCGCGTACGAGGCCCGCGTCCCATGAAACTCATCACCGCCATCATCAAACCGAGCCGGCTCGATCCCGTGCTCGACGCGCTGAAGGAAGCCGGATGCGGCGGCATCACGGTATCCGAAGTGCGGGGCTTCGGACGCCAGAAGGGCAAGACGGAAGTGTATCGCGGCGCCGAATACGAGGTGAAGTTGCTGCCGAAGGTGAAGCTTGAGATCGCCGCCAGCCCGGATGCGGTCGAACGTATCGTCGAGGCCATCACCAATGCAGCGAAGACGGGCAAGATCGGCGACGGCAAGATTTGGGTCGCCGATCTCGACAGCGTCCTGCGCATTCGCACCGGCGAACAAGGCGAAGCCGCGGTCGAGGGCTGAAGGCGAGGGCTAGCGTCGTTGAATTGCTCCGGCGCGAGTTCCGCCGTTTGTGCATAGCCCATTGCGATCACATCGTATTGCCAAGGCGGTTCGTCGCACCCCCGATGCAGGTCCCCCGAGTTCCGCTAGGATCGCCGCCAACAGCCAACCCTAATCTCGGAGGGGAATACCCATGGAAATGTCACGGCGCTCACTGCTGAGCGTGACCGCAGCCGGCGTTGCGCTCGCCGCGTGTTCGCGCACGGCGAACTCGGGCGATCTCAACGCGATCCTCGACAACCTCGTGAAGGAAACGATGCACGAGTTGCCGGAATACTCGACCTCGCTGGCGATCTCTGAAGAGCAGGCCGGCGGCCGCTACATCGATCGCTTGAGCGATGCTTCACGCGCCGGCGCCGAGCGCTTGCTGCAGATTTCGCAAACTGCCGTCACCCAATTGCAGGGGTTGAACCGCGACTCGCTCTCGGCGGCGGACGCCGTGACCTACGACGTCGTGCTCACCGCGCTGCAAGACGGCATTGCCTCGTCGCACTACAAGACCGGCGGCGGCGCGCAGGCGCCGTACACTGTCACGCAGCTCACCGGCTCGTACACCGGCACGCCAGACTTCCTCGTCAGCCAGCACCCAGTCACCACGCGCGATCAAGCCGATGCATATCTGGCGCGTCTGACGGCGTACGGCCGCGTGCTCGATCAAGAGTCCGAGCGCGTTGGTCTCGATGCCGCCGATGGCGTTATCCCGCCGGACTTCGCGCTCGATGGCGCGCTGGCGCAGCTCGGCGCGTTCCGTAACAAAGCGCCGGCTGAAAACGTGCTGGTCACGAGCTTCCGCGAACGTCTCGCTGGCGTCGCCGATATCAGCGACGCCGACAAGGCGACGCTCGTCACTCAAGCCGAAGGCATCGTGCGCGACACAGTGCTGCCGGCCTATCAGCGCCAGATCGACGCCATCACGGCGATCCGTCCGCGCGCCACGCATGACGCCGGCGTGTGGAAGCTGCCGGATGGCGAAGCGCTCTACACGACGGCGCTGCGGGCCTACACGACCACCCCGATGGCGCCGGACGAGATCCATCAGATGGGCCTCGACCTCATTTCGCAATTCACCAGCGAAATGGATTCGATCCTGCGCGCTCAAGGCATGACGCGCGGCTCTGTTGCTGAGCGCATCGGCGCTCTCGGCCGCCGTCCGGATCAAATCTATCCGAGCACCGACGCGGGCCGTGAGCAGCTGTTGGCCGCGCTCAACGCGCAAGTCGCTGCGATCCGTGCGCGTATGCCGGAAGTGTGCGGCGTGCAGGCGCGTGCGGCGCTCGAGATCAAGCGCGTGCCGGAATACACGCAAGCCGGCGCGCCAGGCGGTTACTATCAAGGCGCGGCGCTCGATGGCTCGCGCCCTGGCGCGTACTACATCAACCTGCGCGACCCGGCGACGGAATGGCCGAAGTTCACGCTGCCGACGCTGACCTATCACGAAGGCATTCCGGGCCACCACTGGCAGATCGCGATCCAGCAGGAGTCGGGATCGATCCCGTTCATCCGCAGCGCGCTTCTGGGCTTCAGCGCTTATGCTGAAGGCTGGGGCCTCTACGCCGAGCAGCTTGCTGACGAGATGGGCATGTACGCCAACGATCCATTCGGCAAGATCGGCTATCTGCAGTCGGCGACGTTCCGCGCTTCGCGCCTTGTCTGCGACACCGGTATTCACTCCAAGCGCTGGACGCGTGAGCAGGCGATCGACTCGATGGTGGCCGCGACCGGCGATCAACGTTCGAACGTCACCACGGAAATTGAGCGTTACTGTGTGTGGCCGGGCCAAGCCTGCAGCTACATGGTCGGCCGCCAGGCGATCAACCGCATGCGCGAAAGCGCGCGTACGGCGCTCGGTACGAACTTCGACATCAAGGGGTTCCACGACGCCATCCTCACCAACGGCTCAACCCCGCTGTCGGTGACGGAGTCGCTGGTGAACCAATGGGTGGCGACGGTTTCCGGTCCGGCGCAAAACTAAGTTCAGCATCTGAACAAGCGGCGGCGGCGTGAGCGATCACGCCGCCGCTTTCTTTTAGGCTGCTTGCCGCTCCTGCACCGACGCCAGGATGCGGTCGGCGTACGGCGTCAGCAACGGCGGGCGATAGAGTGCATTCGCCGCAAAGCGCAGGCGCGCCGTCTCATGGATGTCCTCGATGCGATTAAGGCCCTTGCGCCAGCGTGAGGTTAGCGCGCGCATGAGCGGAAAGCCTTTGCCGTCCACGGCCGGCGTAATCGGGTCGATGTCGGCAAGGCAGCCGGAAACTACCGAGCCTGGTTCACGCGCCAGCGCCAAGCCGGTAAGCTCCGCGCCCTCAAGCACCCACATCAGCGCGCAATTGGAAAGCCCGCGCGCACCGCCGCCGCCAACGCCGCCATGGTCGCCGGGAAACCATTGCTGAGCGACGCGCGGGCGCGTGCCCGGCGTGTTAAATGCATCGACGTTGTTCCATAGCGTTGGCGTGAACGGCGCGCGGCGCTCGTCAATCGCAACCGCGTGACGTGCGTGCGCGACGCAGCGCGACAATGCCGTATCGTGAAATTCGTACTGGGCGTTGAGACCAATCGAGATCGGCAGCAGACGCGGGATGCCAAGCGAGCCGACAGTATCCCAGACGCCGAGATAGCGGATCGAAAGATCGACGGGCGGTTGCGTGAACGGTCTCGCCAGACGCGGCCAGGCGATGGCGTGCGCCATGCGGAACCGCTCGGCTGCTTCGCTGTCCGCCGACACCTCACGGTTGCGATAGATGTCCAGGCCCTCGCGCGATCGATCGACATGCTCGCGCCGCAACACGCCGCATTTGCGCAATAGGCCGGCCAGCGAGCGCACCGTGTACGCGCCGCGCGAAAAGCCGAAGAGATAGATCTGGTCGCCCGGCTCGTAGTTGAGATTGATGAAGAGCCAAGCGTCGAGCAGGTGGTCGTCGAGATCTGCCCCGGTCATGCCTTGCCAGAGGCTGAGGCCGCTCAATGTCGCGCCGACGCCGGCGGAATAGTACACGATCTGCAGATCGCCCTTGGCGTCGCGCGGCGCGATGGACCGGGCCGTCAGCGCTACATTCGTCAGCGCGCCGCCATAGAGGCGTTGCCAAGTTCCATCGCAGCAGATGACGAGGCGCTTCATGCGGCGTCGATCACGGCGTCAGCAGAAAGACGGCTTCTTCCGCAAACCAGTTGGCGCGCCAAATCGTCTTGGCGAAGGGCGCGCCGGCCGCGCCATGCGAGAGCGGCACGGCGCGTTCGATGGTGAATCGCATCTCGCGCGCGAGATCGGCGAAATCGCGCACCGTGTAACGCTGCAAGAGCTCGCTCGGTCCGAGGCGGCCTTCGGTCAGCATTTGCACGCGTTTGTCCCAGCGGCCGGCATTGGCGATCGAGACAATGACTTGTTGGCCGATGCGCCCGGCTTGTTTCAGCGCCGCTTGCGGACGGCGGAAATGCTGCAGCGTGCGCGAGAAGACGACGTATTCGAAGGCGCCGCTCGGGAATTCGCCAAGATCGCGCTCGGCGTCGCCCTGCACGACGGACATGCCGCGCACGACGCAGCGATGCGCCTTGTTCGGATCGATCTCAATGCCGCGCCCGCGCGCGTTGCACTCGCGCTTCAAGAGCTGCAGCAATGCGCCATCGCCGCAACCGACATCGAGCACACGCGCGCCGTCGCTGACCATTTGCGAGATCGCCAGATGATCGCCGCGCGGTTCCGCGCTCGTCAGCTCAAGCGGGGTGGGGTGAACGAGTTCGAGTTGCGCCATCATGCGCCTCCGCCGTTGAGCGCCAGGCCGCGCGCGGCGGCGGCGGCGTCGATGAAGCCAGTTAGGGCCGCTTCGAATGCAGGCTCGTGACCTAGATATGCGTCGTGACCATGCGCACTTGTGATTTCGAGGAATGACGCTTCGGCGCCGGCCGCCGCGAGCGCCCGCGCGATCTGGCGCCCCTCGTCGGGCGGGTAGCGCCAATCGCTTGAGAACGAAAACACGCCGTGACGCGTCGCGCCGCCCTGGAACGCATTCGCAAGCCGGCCGCCGAAATCCGCGGCAAGATCGAAGCCGTCCATCGCGCGCGACAAATAGAGATACGAATTGGCGTCGAAGCGATCGATGAAGCCTGCGCCTTGTTGGGGGCGCATCGGATCGTTGGCGCCTTCGGCGCTAAACGCAAACCGCTCCTGCGTGCGCGCGGTTTCGAACCGCGACCGCACGTCTTGCTCGGACAAACCCGCAAGCTGGGCCGACGTCCGCGCCACGGCGTTGCCGCGCGCCGGACGCACGCCGTGCTGCAGGTACGCGCCGTTGCGCCAGTCCGGGTCCGCCATGATCGCCTGGCGGCCAAGCTCGGCCAGCGCGATGTTCTGCGCCGCTTGCTTGGCCGCCGCCGCAACCGTCACGCACGCGAACACGCGCTTTGGATACGCGCTCGCCCATTGCAGCGCCTGCATGCCACCCATGCCCGGGCCGATGGCGAGGAAGATGCTCTCGATCCCGAGCGCTTCGACCAGCATCGCTTGCGCACGCACCGCGTCTGCCAGCGTCACCGCCGGAAGGCGCAGTGAGTAGGGCAACCCGTCCGGCGCGATCGTGCCAGGGCCGGTGGTGCCCATCGAACCGCCGAGCACGTTCGAGCACACCACGAAGAAGCGGTTGGTGTCGATCGGCCGGCCGGGGCCGACAATGCGCGGCCACCACGCCGGGCGGCCAGTGATCGGGTTAGGGCTGGCGACGAACTGATCGCTGGTCAGCGAGTGGCACACAAGCACCGCGTTGCTGCGCTCGGCGTTGAGCGCGCCGTAGGTTTCGAAGGCTATGGTTAGCGGCGCGAGCGTCTCGCCGCTGGAGAGTTGCAACGGGGTCGTCGCGTCGAACGCGAGGGACCGCACACCGCCCGCGGCCTGGAGTTTTGCTGCTGCTGCGCCTGCATGAATCATGTGCTTCCGTATAAACTGCGTCGCGGGGGAAATATCCCCCTGGGGCGGGCGGCTGCTGTTGAAGACTCGCGCGTGAATGCGGGCCGTTGGCGCAGAGCATGAAAGACCGCTAAGGTTCGGCAGATGAACGACCAGAGCCCCCCCGGTTCGCCACTCGAAACGATCCGCGCCGAGATCGACGGCATCGACAAGACGCTATTGTCGCTGCTCGCCGACCGTCTGCGCGCCGTCGACAAGATGGGCGGGTTGAAGCCCCCAGAGCACGGCTTGCCGATCCGCCCGGGCCGCGAAGTCGCTTTGCTGCGGCGGCTCGTTGCGGAAGCGCCGGCGCCGTTGGAGCGCGAGTTTGTCGTCGAGATTTGGCGCGCGATGATCGCTGCCTCGCTCCGCCGTCAGCGAGTGATCGATGTCGTCGTCGGCGGCGGCCGTGGCGATCCAACGCGGCTCTTCGATATCGCGCGCCGTCATTTCGGCGCCCGAACGCGGATCAAGGATTTGGGTGAACCACAGGCCGCTCTGCAAAAGGCGGCGGAAAACCCAGATTCGGTTGTCGCCGTTACCAGCTGGCCCGCCGCGCCGGGCGTCGGCGCCTGGTGGCCGGCGTTGTCCGAGCGCCGCTTTCACAACCTCCATATTATCGCCGGCCTGCCGCTGCTCGGCGGCACGGACGAACCGGAAGCCGCGTTGTTCGCCGCTTCGCAAACCGAGGAAGCTGGCAATGACGTCACCATTCTCATCGCCTTCGATCCGCATCACCGCCTGCAGCGGGCGCTGAACGAAAACGGCCTTACCGGCCGCGAGCTGGCGCGGGCCGAACCGCGCGTGCTTGTGCGCGTCGATGGCTTCATCGGCCTCGACGATCCGCGCGCCGCGGCGCTCTCCCGCGCGGGCCTCGATAGCGTCCGCGTGCTCGGCTCTTACGCCCGCGTTTGATGCCCATGATCTTCGACCGCATCGCCATCCTTGGCGTGGGCCTCATTGGCGCATCCATCGCCCGCGCCGCGCGTGAATACGGCGCGGTGGGCGCGATCGCGCTCTACGACGCAAGCCCAGATGTGCGCGAGCGCGCACGCGCGCTTGGTCTAGGCGAAGTCTTTGATGACGCGGAAAGGGCTGTCGCCCAAGCCGACCTCGTGGTGCTCGCCGTGCCGGTCGGTGCGATGGGCGCGGCGGCTGCTGCATGCGCGCGCGGACTGAAGATCGGCGCGATCGTTACGGATGTTGGCTCGGTGAAGCAGGCTGTTGTCGATGCAGTCGCGGCGGCGCTGCCGACTTCCGTGTATTTCGTGCCAGGCCATCCGCTGGCGGGCACCGAGCATTCCGGCCCCGACGCCAGCTTTGCGACGCTCTTCCAAAATCGCTGGCAAATTCTGACGCCGCTGCCGGGGCAAACCGACGCCTACGCGGCTGCCGTCGATCGGTTGGAGGCGTTTTGGCGCGCGCTCGGCGCCAATGTTGAGCGCATGGACGCTGAGCGCCATGACGTTGTGCTCGCCGTCACCAGTCACTTGCCGCACTTGATCGCGTTCAACATTGTCGCGATGGCGGAAGATTTGGAAAGCGTCACCGAAAGCGAAGTGGTGAAGTATTCGGCCTCCGGTTTTCGCGACTTCACCCGTATCGCCGCGTCCGATCCAACCATGTGGCGCGACGTGTTCTTGAACAATCGCGACGCCGTGCTCGAAGTGCTCGGCCGCTTCTCGGAAGACCTCGCAGCGCTGCAGCGCGCCATCCGCTGGGGTGAGGGCGAAACGCTCTACGATCTCTTCGACCGCGCCCGCCG
>JADLHI010000015.1 GCA_020848895.1 Hyphomonadaceae bacterium | reverse complement strand
TCGGCTTCCATCGAAGGCGGCGAGCACATCATGCGCGTCGTGCCGATGTCGCCGAATTCTAAGGCCTGGTCGGTCACACCCGCTGACGCGAACCAACGATTGCAGCCCGCATAGCCGGATGCACCATCGGTCGCGAACGCGATCGTCGGCGGCGTGGCGCTTCGCGCTTCGTTCAGCATGGCCCACTCGCTGCCGGCAAGCGCGCCCAGTGGCGCGGCGCTCCCGCCGCCGCCTGCAATGCTCGTGCATGCGCTCAACAAGATAAGGGCCGCGACCGCGACTCGTTTCATCGGCTTACTCCGGCGTCGGCAAAGTGCTGTTGAATTGGGCGATCTGGCTCTGCTGCGCATCCAAGAGCACCAGCGATTCTTGATCGAAGTGCGCATAACGCGTGCGCTCAAGCACGCGCAGGAAGTTGCGTTCGGTCGCCATCTGCATCGGCGCGCAGGCCATCTCGGTCACCGCCACCATGCCGAAGCGCAGTATTTCACCTTGCTCCATGACATCGGCCGTCCAGCGATTGCAGCCAGTGTAGCCAGCCGCGCGGCCGCCGGCGAACTCCATCGTCGCCCCGTGCGGGTTGGCGTCGAGATCATCCATGCGAAGCCATTTTGTACCCGAAAGATAGTGCGTCGGTTCGGGTTCCGTGGACGGTGCGCCGCCCGCACAGGCGCCGAGCAACAACAGAGCGAAGAGGGCGGAGCGCATGCGCGTCTCCATCAGACTGGATCGTACGGGAACACCGACGCGCTCGCGCCGACATCGGTGTAGTTCGCCTTCATCGCCGGCAACGCCTGATCGATCAAAGTCTGCGGTGTCCACCCCTCAAGGCGTCCCAGCGTCCGCACCGGACGCGGCTGGTTGAACAGAAACACCTCGTTGCCGCGCACGGCGAAGATTTGCCCGGTCGTATCCTTCGCGCCGTCCGCGCATAGCGCCACGGCCAATTGCGCCACTTGATCCGCGCGCATGCCGTTCTTCATCCGCTCGACGCGCGCCGCGCTCGCCTCGTCCTTCACCGGGATCGACGCAATCATCCGAGTCCACGCAAACGGCGCGATGATGTTCGAACGCACGTTCTTCTGCAGACCTTCCATCGCAATGATCCGAGACAAGCCCATAACGCCAAGCTTTGCCGCCGCGTAATTCGCTTGGCCAATATTGCCGATCAGACCTGAGGTGGACGTGAACAGAACATAAGAGCCATCCTGCTGCTCACGGAAATGTTCGATCGAAGCGCGGGTGACGTTGAACGCGCCGTGGAGGTGCACATCGATCACAGCTTTCCAGTCTTCAATCGGCATCTTGTGAAACATGCCGTCCCGCAGGATGCCAGCGGGATTGATCACCGCATGCAGGCCGCCGAATTCCTTCTTGGCTTGCTCGAACATCGCCGCGACCGCGTCGTAATCGGCTACGCTATCGGAGTTGGAGATCGCCTTGCCGCCGGCGGCGCGGATTTCCTGCGCCACTTGCTCCGCCGGTCCAGCCGAGCCTGCGTCCTCGCCCTTCAGGCCGCCGCCAAGATCGTTGACGACAACGCTGGCGCCTTCACGGCCCGCAAGCAGCGCGCACTCCTTGCCGATGCCATTGCCCGCGCCGGTGACGACGACGACTTTTCCGCTCAACACGCCCATGAGAAATCCTCCGAGCGTTTGACTTAGCGCGCGGCCCTGGCCGCTGCCAGCGCTTACGTTGCGGCGACCTTCGCCTTGTCTTCTTGGGGCATGATCGGCTCGAAACCATCGGCCTTGGCGAGCGCCGGGAAGAGTTTCATCCAGCCCAGCGATGCCGCCATCGCGCCGACACCGCCGATCGTTACGGCCAAGACCGGTCCGAAAATCCGCGCCATCAGCCCGGCCTCGAAATCGCCGAGCTCGTTCGATGCGGAAATGAACACAAAGCTCACCGCCGAAACGCGTCCGCGCATCGCGTCCGGCGTCGCCAGCTGGATCAAGCTCGACCGCACATAAACCGAAATCATGTCGACGCCGCCCGCGACCGCCATGGCCCCGGCCGCAAGCCAAAGCGATGTCGATTGCGCGAACACGATCGTCGCCGCGCCGAACGCAATGGTCGCGCCGAACATCCATAGGCCGACTCGGCGCCGCAGCGGCGCCAGCGCCAACATGAGCGCGACGCCGGCGGCGCCCAGCCCCATGGCCGAACGCAGAAGCCCGCTCTCGCTTGCCGTGCCGTGCAGAATGTCCCGCGCGAACACCGGCAGCAGCGCCACCGCGCCGGCGAGCAGCACGACGATCAGATCCAGCGAAATCGCGCCGAGCACGATCTTGTTCGACCACACATAGCGCAGCCCATCAACGATCATGCCGATTGTGCGCGCGTCCTTCACCGGTTCTTGTTTCGGCGATTTCAACGCAAACACCAGCGCCGTGCTCACGAACAGCAACGCCAGAACCGCGCCGTACGCGAGCAACGGGCTAATCCCGCAGAGTAGGCCGCCGATCGACGGTCCGATGATCAGCGCTGACTGGAACGCCAGCGACGACATCGCAATGCCTTGCGGCAAGTCTTCACGCGGCAGCAACATCGGCAACAAGGCCGAAGCCGCCGGCGGCATGAATGCGTTCGTCGCGCCAGCAAGAATCGCGGCGGCGAAGATCGAGGGTACGACGACGTCCGGCCCGAACTGTGTCGCGATGCACAGACCGAGCGCGATCAGCGCCTTCATGCCGAGGCACAACAATAGAATGAGCTTGCGATTGTAGCGGTCCGCCGCTTGGCCGCCGAATAGTGACAGCGCCAGCAGCGGCAGAAACTGTGCAAGTCCCACGAGCCCAAGCGTCAGCGCGCCTTCGCGAATGTCCTGCCCGTGTAACCGCGCCGTGTCGTAGACCTGCCAGAACATCGCCGCGAGCTGCATCTGGATCGCCAGCGTGCCGAACCAGCGTCCCGCCCAGAAGAGCGTGAATTGCCGATGCCGGAATATGTCGAGGGAGGGGATACGGAGGGACGCCAAACGGCGCGGACCATGCTCCGCCCGCCTGCACTGTGCAATATCAACGAAGCGCGATTGACGCGGCGGGCGCGCAGCCGTAATCGCGCGCTCCCATGGCCACGACGCTCACCGCCGAGAAGCCCGAGCACGCCGACGCGATCGAGCGTGTGCTGGCGCGCGCCTTCGGCCCTGGCCGCTACGCCAAGACGAGCGAGCGTGTCCGCGAACGCGGTGCGGTTCTGGAGCATGCGCTCACGCGCGTTGCGCTGAGCGATAGTGGCGATGTCGTGGGCGTTTGCCGCATCTGGCGCGTCGAAGCGGGCGCGCCGCTCTATTTTCTTGGTCCGCTCGCCGTTGACCCAGTGGAGCAATCGGCGGGCCTGGGGCTCGCGCTTGTGCGCGAGGCCGTGGCGGCATGCCGCGCTTCCGACGGCAATGGCGTTATCCTCGTCGGCGCCGAGCGTTACTTCCGCCCGGTGGGATTTTCGGTCGTGCCAGCTGGCAAGGTCATTTTGCCCGGCCCAGTCGATCCAGCTCGTTTGCTCTGGTTGCAGCTTCGTCCCGGCGGCCTGGACAAAGTGCAGGGCGAACTTCTCGCGCCGAAAAGCTAGCCGTTCTCGCGCCGCCAGCCCCACATCAGCAGCGCCAATCCAATCAGCGCCCACGCCCAACCTGGGCCGAACGGCGAAGCCACTGCGGCGCGCACCGTGTAGGCGCCATTGCGCTCGATGCCGATCCAATCATTGCCGTGCGCATTCGCCCCCCGATCGACGCGGCGCACGTCCGGCAGCCGCCGCGCATCTTCGCCCGTCATAAACACGCTGCCGCCCGTCGCGTTGGCGAATGGCCGCAATATCTCTGGGTTCGCCGCCAACGCGCCAGCTTCGCGCGGATTGAGCGGACCTACAGCCGCAAACGCACGCAAGTTTCCGCTGCGTGCTTCATACAAGCCTTGCTCTGTCGCCGGCGCTTCGCCGCGATAAAGACCGGGCGCCGTTTCATCGAGCCCAGCTTCCGAACGCTGACCGCTCGGCGAAATGATCTCCACCGCTCCCGGCGCATTGCCGAGCGTCGAGCGCTCAATCTCCAAACCGCGCAGGCTGGGATCGAGCGTCAGGCTATCGTCTTCCAATTCCGGCTCTTGCATCAGCCAGTGCATCAAGCGCCGTAGCAGCTCGCCGTGCGGCCCGCCGCCATCATAGCCGCGCGCCCACAGCCACGGCTGATCCGACCACAATTGCGCAACCCGCCCGCGCCCCGCGCGATCGAGCACCAGCAACGGCCGTCCATCCGCGCCTGACAAGACGGTCTGTCCGCCCGTCGCCCGCGCATCGATCTGCCGCGTCCAATGTCCCCAGCGCGCAGGATCGGGCAGTCCGCGCACAACAGGATGACGCTGCCCCAACGCCGTCGGCGCCGGCCGATAGGGCCGCGAGATAATTTGCCCCGTCGGTTGCGACGGCAGAATGCCCGCGAGCGCCGTGCGATAAAGCCCATCGAGCCCCGCTTCCTGCTCTCCCGCCGTGATCAGCAGCGCGCCGCCTTGTTCGATTCGTCGCGCGATCGAGGAGAAATAATACGCCTGCAAAATCCCGCGCTGCGGCGCGCGATCGAAGATGATGAGATCGAACTCGTCCAAGCGCCGCTCGAACAATTCCTCTGTCGGGAAGGGGATCAGCGCCAATTCGTTCAGCGGCGTGAAGTCTTGCTTGTCCGGCGGCCGCAAGATCGAGAAGTGCACAAGATCCACCGCCGGATCTGACTTCAGCAGATTTCGCCACACGCGTGCGCCCGCATGCGGCTCGCCGGTAATCAGCAACACGCGCAGACGATCGCGAACGCCGTTGGCCGCGAACGCCGCGCGATTGTTCGAGAGCGTGATTTCCTGCGGCCCCTCAGCCGCCTCCACGATCACCATATTCCGTCCGCGATGCGTCAGCCGAATATCGACCGAGAACTCACGGTTTGCGCGCACAGTCGTATTCACCGCGCGCTGCCCATCGATGCTTACGCTCAGCGCCACCGGCGCATTGCCGCTCTCATCGAGCACGCGCCCCGTGATCCGCATCGCCTCGCCGACAATCCCGAACGTCGGCGCCGAGATCAACTCCAGCCGGCGGTCGCCACGCTCTGGGTCGCCGACAATCAGCACATGCGCCGGCCCAAGCTCGCGCAACCGGCCCGGCTCGGCAGGCGGATCGGCAGCTTGCCCATCCGTGATCACCACCACGCCGCCAATGCGATCGCGCGCGACATCGCTCAACGCGTCTTCGATCACGCCGGTAATCATCGTCCCATCCGGCCCACCTCGCGCCTCGCGCACGCGCACATCAAGCCCGGGCTGCTCGGAGAGACGCTGCGCCATCGCATCCGCCGCCGCGCGCGCAGCCTCGCGCCGCCCAGCCAGCGCCAGGCTCTCGCTCTGATCGACCACGATCAGCGCAACATCGTCCGCCGGCTCGCGCGTCTCGCGCACCCATTGCGGCTGCATCAATCCCAGAAACAAAAACGCTAAGCCCAGCCCGCGCGTCACCGGCGCCCCGCCGCCGCGCCAGACATAAACGCCAAGCGCAATCGCTGCGATCAGCCCGAGCGCAATCATCACGCTCCCCGGCAGCGCCGGATC
>JADLHI010000014.1 GCA_020848895.1 Hyphomonadaceae bacterium | reverse complement strand
GTCGGCGGCATCGCCGAAGACCTCACCTGGGAAATCTATCGCGACACGCTCATCGAGCAGGCGGAACAAGGCGTCGACTATTTCACCGTCCACGCCGGCGTGCGCCTGCCCTTCATCCATCTCACCGCCAAGCGCGTCACCGGCATCGTCTCACGCGGCGGCTCAATCATGGCCAAGTGGTGCCTCAGCCACCACAAAGAGAGCTTCCTCTACACGCACTTCGCCGAGATCTGCGAGATTATGCGCGCCTACGACGTGAGCTTCTCACTCGGCGACGGCCTGCGCCCCGGCTCCATCGCCGACGCCAACGACGCCGCGCAATTCGCCGAACTCGAAACCCTCGGCGAACTCACCAAGATCGCCTGGGCGCACGGCGTGCAAACCATGATCGAGGGCCCCGGCCACGTGCCGATGCACAAGATCAAGGAGAACATGGATAAGCAGCTCGAAGTCTGCGGCGAGGCGCCCTTCTACACGCTAGGCCCCCTCACCACCGACATCGCGCCCGGCTACGACCACATCACCTCAGCAATAGGTGCGGCGATGATCGGCTGGTTCGGCACGGCGATGCTCTGCTACGTCACGCCGAAAGAGCACTTGGGCTTGCCCGATCGCGACGACGTCAAAGTCGGCGTCATCACCTACAAGCTCGCCGCCCACGCCGCCGACCTCGCCAAAGGCCACCCCTACGCGCGCCTCCGCGACGACGCCCTCTCCCGCGCAAGATTCGAATTCCGCTGGGAAGATCAGTTCAACCTAGGCTTAGACCCCGACACCGCCCGCGCCTACCACGACGAAACGCTCCCGAAAGACGCGCACAAAACCGCGCACTTCTGCAGCATGTGCGGCCCAAAGTTTTGCAGCATGAAAATCACGCAGGACGTCCGCGACTACGCAAAAGCGAAAGAAGCGCAGGAAGCGGGCATGCAGGAAATGAGCGCAAAGTTTCGGGACGGCGGCGGGGAGATTGATGTGGCTGTTAACGGCTAGTCCGCCTGCAGCGCCAAGACATCGCGAATAAGACCGTTCCACGCCACCTTGAGACGCGCAGGCGTTTCATCGGAATCGACGAGCGCAATGAGTTCCGCGACGAAGGATCGCCGCCCAACGACTGTGAGTGATGCGAGGAGATTGTAGGTCCAGTCCAGAACATTGACGAAGATCAGTTCATGGCCCTGCGAAAAATAGCGTTCCGCCGCTTGCAGCGCCTCGCTCTCCGGCGCCGCATCTGAATGAATGAAGAGATAGTCTTCCAAATTGTGCTGTGTGACCTTGCTGCGGAAGGTGGCAATCACCCTATTTCTGTCGATGACGCGCTCGGTGACTTCCGCGACCAAGAACGTAGCGCCTTCGCGATCAGTCACGGTGACATCGCCCGCAGCGCCTGACGGCCCATCCGCAGCGTTGATCCCTTGCCACGTCACAGTCCAGTCGAGCTTCAGAGCATCGCTTTGCGCTTTGAGCACCGCGATCACCAGCAGCACGGGAAAAACACCGCCGCTCTTCTCGGCGAGCAACTTTCGCATCAGGGTGTGAATCTGCGCGAGGCTGAGCTTCTGTATCTTGGCAACCGGTATCCGCGAAGCGTCCCGATAGTCGAGAAAACGTCGCACCAAATACTGCAATAGACGATTCAGGTCAGCGACCGTGGCGGTGTTGATTTGCTCAACTGCGTCAACAAGCGCGTTGAAGCCATCGAGATCCCGCTGCCCCGTCGGGTTCTTTGAGCGAAAATCAACGCCTCGCCGGAGAGCGGAAAGATAAGGAGAACGCGACGATGGGATCTCGTGATCGCGGAAAAACGGATTCACCGCTTGCTCATCGACGCTACGGCCGCTGAATGCAGCAGCGCCGAGATCGGTATGCGGCAGCCTGACGTCTATACCTTGATCCACAAGCTTGGCTACGGCGCAGCCGAGCAGAGCTTCGCGATAAGCTTGCGTTCTCGATGCAAAAACGCTCTCTACGCGCTCGCGAAACGGGGCGCCGACCCCGCTCTGCAGACTCTCCAGCGTCACTCCCTGAACGGCGTCATACGCCGCTTCTAGCTCGCTCCTGCACGCGGCATAGTCGAGAGCCATTTGCGCCCGCTCAATAGTTCATCCAAAGGCACTCTTGCCTGATCTTCTTGATCGAATGCGTCATTTTCTCCGGCGCATCGAAGCGGCGCCAACCAGCGTACAACTCATCCATCAAATCGCATCGATAGCCGGAGACCGCCACCTTGCCAGAGCATTCGCCCAACACGCGCGCGAGCTCCACATGCTCACTTGTCTCCATCTCGAAGCCGTAGGCTTTGGCGTCACCCCGCGTTTCGTGCAAGTAAGGCGGGTCGCAATAGAACAGCGTCTGTGCGCTATCATAAAGCTTCACGACCTCGACTGCCGGCCGATTCTCAAACTGAACGCGCAGAAGCCGCGCGCCAATGTCTTCTAGTCCGTCAATACCGCCGAGCCACCGAGAAACAACGCCGGCCATGCCAGCTCGACTGGTGTTCTTGCAGTTCGCCCAACGACCGAGCGTTGCGGTCTGCGCCAGACCAGTGCGCGCTTGCCGGGCGCGAACATAGAATCGGCGCGCGCGCTCGATATCCGTGTGTGTCTCACCATCATCGAAAATTGCTTCGAAAAACTCTTCACGAGAGAACGGCGTCAACGCGATCAGGCGCGCTAGTTCCTCCGGTTGCTCACGCAGAACGCGGAAAAAATTCACGACGTCGCCGTCGATATCATTGTAGGTTTCGACGGACGCTGGCGCGCGGTTCAGCAGAACAGCGCCTGACCCAGCGAAAGGCTCACAATAATGGTGCGCCTCAGGAAGTAGTGGCAGCAGCCACTCAAGGTGGCTGAACTTTCCGCCGTACCAGCCAAACGCAATCCGACGACGCCCACGACGTGATCTACTGTTGATCAGCTTGTCAGCGCCGGGCGCCCGAGCAACCGCGCGATCTTCATCAACAAACAGCTCGGAAACCGCGCGCTTCATTCGGATGCCCCTTCCGTGGACTGACATGCTTATTGAGATTCGCTAACCGTCCCTTCCACGCAATTTGTTCCCTATTTGTTTCTGCGTCAATGGCTACAGAATCCCCGAATTCCAAGCATTTCCGCCAATCTATCCGCCTGGCCCCGCACCACCCGTACGCTCCGGGCAAATGTCCGCCGCCTCAAATGGCTGCGCGCGCCTCTACCAATTTATCTGCCGCGCACGCTCCGGCCGCCAACGTGATGGCCTCTTCGGGGTCACCTTATATTTTTCAGCGAGCGCTTCGTACTCGGACATCACGCGCTCCGAGACGTGCTGGCGGCCATTTCGAAAACTGCGCCAACGCTCGAACGCATCCTGCAAATCCTTCAATTCTTGGCCGACTAGGCCACCATCTGCGGCAAGAACACCGATGATCTCGCGATAGTCACGACGCTGCACGTTGTCGTACTTGCGGCGGACACGCCCGTCCGTCACGCGCGAAGCGCGCGCATCAACGTAGTCCTTGAGCGCTCGGATCGCATTGGCCGCAGCATGAAATCGCGCTTTTGCTTCAACTTGCTCTGCCTGTGGAGCGGCAGCAGCGTCGGCGGCTTCTGCCTCGGCATCATCGGCTGCGCGCTCCGTGGCTTGCCGCGCTGCGGTCGTCGCCTCTTGCGTTTGCTCGGCAACCTGCCGAACGCGACCAGCAACCAGGATGCCGACCGCCGCGGACAGCAACGTCGCGACAATCGACGAGTTGAGAATGTCCCACCAGGTTTTCCCGGCAAACGGTTCAAAGAACCAATCCCACATCGCGGCTCCCCCCGGAACTTTGATGCGGACGTAAACACCTGATCCGCCGCAAGACAACCATTCACCCAAATGGGTGATCGCGGATCAACGCAGCCAATTACCGACGAGACCAATGTAGGTTGACCCCGCTCCTCTCACTCCACCCAGAACAGCTTCTCCACGCGAGTCCCCAGCACCGCCGCGAGCTTCAACGCCAGCAGCGTTGACGGAACGAACACGCCGTTCTCCACCGTGTTGATGGTCTTGCGCGACACGCCGACAAGATCGGCGAGTTCAGCTTGCGTGAGGCCCGCTTCGGTGCGGGCCTCTTTCAAACGATTGGCAAGCGTGTCGCCTTTCATGCGCGCAATCATGCGCCTTGGCGCTCAAGATAGGCAAAACGCATCCCCGCCGCCGCCGCGCCGGCGACGAACACCATCGGCGCGATATCGGCGAGGCCGAGCTGCCAACGGAAGTTCGCTATGAAAAGTCCGGCCAAGCTCAGCATCAGCACCCAATAACCCCAGCGCGCCGCATCGGCGCGATTAGCGCGCGTGAGTTCATCGTCCAGCGCGGGATTGCGCACGCGCAGGCTGAAATTGGTGGTTGAGCGCACGGCAATGACAAGCGCCAGCAGCATGAGCGCGCCGACGGCAACATAGTCGACCGGCCGCCAGTGACCGGCATGTTCGAAGATCGCCCGATCCAGCGCGCTGCCGCCGACCGCAAGGAGCGCCATCGTACCAACCAGCAACGACCGCCGCCGCCGCTCGCTCGGATCATGCTGTTTGCTATCGCTCACGACCATTCTCCATGTAATGCATAGGTGACATGCTACCTATAGGTTACACGCTGTCAAGCGTCGCTGCTCCCGCACGTCGTCAGGGAGCGAGATCAAGAGCGAGAGACGCCACTCTTCCTCGTCCGGGCGCTTGACCTCCGCTGAGGCGGCTCACACGTATGAATCTCCATGCTTGGCCTTGCTCCCAAACCCAAGACCCAGACGCGGCCGCCGGCAAAACGCTGGCGCAATTATTATCGCGTCTATCACGTGCTCGATCTTTTCCGCCTCGGCACCGTCTTTCCTGGCATTCACGCCGGCCCGGATTTCTTCCCAACCAAGGAAATCGCCGAACAAAGCGCAGCCGCATTCCTAGCCGCGCTCAACCCGCCTGGCCGCTATTTGATGGACTTCGCCGGCGCTTATCCCGATGGCGACGCCGCCAACTAAAGCTGCTAGACGATCGGCATGCTGCGCTCGTCATTCCTCGCTCTCGCCCTCCTCGCCGCCTGCTCGCCCGCGCCCAATTCGCAGGCGCCGGCGCAAGACGCTGCAACCACAGCCGAAGCGCCGGCCGATCCGAACGCTGCAGCGCTTGGCGCTGTTCCGCAAACTGGCGCCTGGACGCTGCGCACCGACGAAGGCGTCACCGCCGCTGGCTTCGGCGCGCCCGAGAGCGAATATCTGCTCACCATCAGCTGCGAAATGCCAAGCGGCAAGCTTACCTTGATCTACGAGCGCGAACTGGCGCCCGATCAAGACACGACGCTCCGCATCGTCACACCGGTGCAAACGCTCGATCTCCCAGCGCGCTCGTTCAACGAAGGCCTGCCCAGCGTCACCGCCGAAGTGCTCGACAGCGCGCCGGCCAAGATCGCGCTCATCAGCATGCTCGGCGCGCCCACCGATCGCTTCGCGGTGGACGTGAATGGCGAGAGCAGCGTCTTTCCGTGGGCCGATGCGGTGTCCCAGGCTCTCATCGCCTGCCGCTAAATCGCCCCGATCCTGAAACAACCGCGCAACACCGCTGCAACAGGGTGAGACTAGACCGGCCCCACTTCGGAGGGACCGATGAAACGCCAAACCGCATTCCTGATCACGATCATGCTGGCCGTGCTGCCAATGCTGCCCGCTTTCGCCGCCGCCGCGACGGCCTGACCCGTTCCGCTTCCGCGCGAACACGCTTATGTGTCGCGCCGGAGGCTTAGGATGGGCCCGCTGAAGCGGATCGCGCGCGAAATCAGATATCTGGACGGCCTCGTGCGGACGCTCTGGCGCGTGCGCAAAATCGATCCGGACTCCGAGGTGCTGATCTGCGACGATTTCGAAGAAGCCGTCGATAAATTCGCCGACCACACCGCGCTCATCTTTGAAGGCGAGCGCTACACCTATCGCCAGCTCGACGCGCTCGCGAACCGCTTCGCCGCCTGGGCCGATGCACAAGGCTTGAAAGCCGGCGACACCGTCGCGCTTCTCTTGCCCAACCGCGCCGAATACGTCCCCGCCTGGGTCGGCCTCTCAAAACTCGGCGTCGCCTCGGCGCTGATCAACAACAATCTCACTGGCGCAGCGCTCGCGCACTGCCTCTCCATCTCCAACGCCAGCCACGTCATCACCGACAACGAAGGACTGGCCGCAACGGAGACCATCCGCGCCGGACTGCCTCGATCGCTGAGCTATTGGATCATCGATCAAGATTTTGCCGCCGCGCCCGACCGCCATGCGCTGGACCTCAAAGAACCGAAGCTCGCGCCAGAGCGGCCGCCGAAAGGCCGGCGCGTCGG
>JADLHI010000013.1 GCA_020848895.1 Hyphomonadaceae bacterium | reverse complement strand
TCGAGCAACGCCATGTTCGCGCCCTGCCCAAGCTGCGGGCTGGCGCAATGCCAGCTGTCGCCCACATGCACGCACTCGCGCGACACCGGATCGCCAAGCGTGCGATGCGCATAGCTCGCGAACACCATGTCGTCATGGCGCGCGATCTGGGCCAGCAGGGGTTCAGTCTCCGGCCACAGCGCGCGCACCTCGTCCTTCCACGCTTCAAGCGGCGTTTTGAGCCAGGCTTCACGATCAGTGTGTTTCAAGCTCCAGAAGAAGGCGCACATTTGGATCGCCTTGCCGGCGTGCCGGCTGGAAGCCGGCGGTCCTTTGCCAATCGGCAAAACCCCGACCATCTTCCGGGCCTGGTGATACCTCTGCTCCAACGCAGTTCCATCAAACGATCCGGCCCAATCCAAACTCGTCCACAAAGCCCCAAACGGCAGCGGCTTCGGCCCACCGCCTGACAACGGCGAGCGCATCCCCAGCGCATCAATCACCAGGTCGAACGACGCACTGACGCCATCGGCGAACACCAAACGCCCATCACGCGCCGCGACCACATCGCGTCCGCTTTCAATCTCCGCACCGGACGCGAGCGCCGCGTCATACAAGAGCTGAAACAACGCCCCGCGATGCACGCCTAAGCCGCACGGCGCATTCTTCCCGCGCGCCGCGTAACGCACATCGAGCACCACATTCCCGCGCGGCGCCGCCCGCCCGAACAAGCGCAAAATCGGCGCGCCCAAAGCACGGATGGCATCGCCGGCGCCGATCTCGTCGAGAACGCACAAGCCGACAGGCTGCAAAATGATGCCGGAGCCGAGCGGCCGCGGCGTTTCGAGCTTGTCGAACAGCACGACGTTCGCACCCTGCCGGCGCAGCAACGCCGCGCACGCAAGCCCAGCAACGCCGCATCCGGCAATGGCTATATTCAGCCGCTTCATGTGGTTGATGCGCCATTAGCCTTGAGCACAATTAACAACACAACCGAACCGCGCGCTAACCGCGATGTGACAAGATGCGCCCCATGACGACGCTATCGCCCGTTCCCGCGGCGCCTGCGCCTAATACGACGCAGGACCAACATCAGCGCGCGCCCGTCGAGTACGGCGCGGCGGTCACGCATCGCGATCTGGTGCGCGAAAAGCTGCGCGTCGATCCGGCCGCCATCGCACACAAAAAGCGCGCCCTGCCCGAACACCGCCGCGACAATCGCCCGCCGGAGCGGCCCGACCATCGCGGCCAATACGTCGATATCGAAGTCTGAACCGCAACAAGACGCGGCGAGCGCATCCGATCTAGCGCATGCCGGCACGGGCGCCGGCGGTCCATAGGCGCTAAGATCGCTGCAGCACCGCGACGTAGAAGCCGTCGCAGCCGGTTTTGAGCGGCGTCATCTGCACGCCGATCTGGCGCTGATACGCAGGCAAACCGGCAAGCTCCAATCCGACAGGCGCAAAGTCGGTGTAAGCTCCAAGGAATGCGGCGACCGCGTCCTCGTTCTCTTCCGGCAGCACCGAGCAGGTCACATAGACCAGTCGCCCGCCCGGCTTCACCAGCGGCGCGGCCAGCGCCAACGCCTGTTGCTGCTCTTCCAGCCGCTTCGCCAGCGCATTCGGCCGCAAGCGCCACTTCGAGTCCGGGCTACGGCGCCAGGTCCCCGACCCTGTGCACGGCGCATCGACGAACACCACATCCATCCGCTCCCTCAGATCGGCGAGCGCGTCTTTCGTCCGCATCGGCGCGCGGATCTGCACGTTGCGTACGCCAGCGCGATCGAGTCGCTCCTTCAACGGCGCAAGCCGGCGCCCATCGATGTCGTGCGCGAAGATCTGGCCCTTGTTCTGCATCAGCGCCGCCAACGCCAGCGTCTTGCCGCCGCCGCCGGCGCACACGTCCGCCACCTGCATCCCCGGCTGCGCCCCCGACACAAGCGCCGCGATCTGGCTGCCTTCGTCCTGCACCTCGAACCAGCCTTTGACGAAAGCCTGCTCGCTCGCCCACGGAAACGTCCGCCCCTGCGACCATGGGATGCGCACGCCGTCCGGCGCATGCGGCGTCGCTTGCGGCGGCTCTTTCAGTTTCTGGCTTTCGCTGAGCGCTGCGATGACCTTGTCGCGATCCGCCTTCAACGTGTTGGCGCGCAAGTCGAGCGGCGCCGGCGCGGCGAGTGCGGCGCCCTCTTCAGCGGCGGAGTCGCCGAACGCGCGTAGGAGACTTTCACTCAGCCACTCGGGAAAATCGCCGCGCACATGCGCGGGTGCGCTCGCGATGTTGTCGCCATTCAGCGCTACACGCTCGGCATCCGTCATCGGCGCGGGCGCGTGCGGATCGTCGGCCAAGCTTTGCTCGATCCATTCGGCGCTCTGGCCAAAGCCCCAGCGCAACGCGCCCCAAACCCAAGCCCGGGGCGTGTCTTCGCCCATGCGCCAAGCGCTCGATTGCTTCCAGCGCAGCGCGCCGAAGACAAGATCGCCGATCTCGGCGCGGTCTTTCGAACCGGCGAAGCGGTGCGTCAGCATCCACGCCTTCACTGCGTCAGCCGCGGGTTGGCGCTGGGTTTCGAGCGAACTTAGAATTTCAACTGCCGCCTGCTGGCGGGCGCCGTTGCGCATCGGGAGCACCCCACAAGGAAAGTTGCGAAGGCTTCAGCCTCCAATGGACTGGCCGAATACGAGTAAATTGCCGTCCGGCGCAAGCACGCACAACTCACGCTGGTTATATGGCTTGTCGGCAGGCCCGTGGACGTCGGCCGGCGGCATCTTATCCAGCACCGGCTTCAGCTCCCGGTAGAGCGCCTCGATATCCTCGACGTCGATATAATACGCAAACCGCCGGTTGCCGGGCGGCGCGCCATCATCGCCGTGGTTCTGCAAAAGGCGCACGCCCGCGCATTCGCGCTGGACATAAGCGTAGTCGTTAAACTTGAAGTACGTTGTGAAGCCGAGGCTTTCGAAAAACGCCACCGCCGCCGCGATATCCGGCACGTGGATGAAGGGCGTAATGC
>JADLHI010000012.1 GCA_020848895.1 Hyphomonadaceae bacterium | reverse complement strand
CCTGCGCGAGACGCGCCGCTCGTGCACAAGCCGCCGCCCCTCCTCAGTCCTCACCGCCCCGCCCGCTTCAGTCGCTGGGCGGTGTTGATGTTGGAGTGGCTTGCGGCGCTTCTCTTCGCCGACGCGCGCGCAAGCCGCCGCCGCATCCGCCAGCGCTACGGCTTGATCTCTTTTGCCTGGGCCTATCGCCTGCTGCGCGCACTGGTGATAATCCGCGCCGTGCAACTCACCGGCCTCAGAGCGCGCGCCGGACCACGCCCACGCAACGGCGCCCCTGCCGGCTTCCGCCGCCGCGTCAATCGCAACGCCTCCATGCGCGCCACCTTCGGCGCACGCGCGCGCAAAGCCCTCAACGCACGCAACACGCTCGGGCGCATCCAGCGCCTCATCGCCGCCTTCTCTGACCTTGACGGCTTCACCCGCCGCTACATGGTTCCGCGCGCGCTGAAGCGGCTGAGCAAGCTCTGCGCCATTATCATGATCGCGCCGCCGGCCGAGGCCACGCGCATGCGCGCCATGCCCGCGCCCTGCGGCGCCGATACGTCTTAGCCCAGCAGCGCTTTCGCCGTTTCCACAATCGCATCGGACGTAATCCCGAAGTGCGCGTAAGCGTCCTTCGCGGGCGCCGACGTGCCGAATGTCGACATGCCGACAAATGCATCGAGCCCGAACGCCTCGAACCAACCCTGCCCGATCGCGGCCTCGCAGCCGATCTTCAGTTCGTCATCGTCGCCGCAGACAGCGTCTTGGTAGGAATCGTCCTGTAGTTCGAACATTTCGAAGCACGGCGCCGAGACAACGCGCGTCGGGATGCCTTCCTTTTGCAGCGCTTCGCGCGCCTTCACCGCCAGCGCCACTTCGGTGCCGGTTGCGAAGATCGCAACGCGTGAGGCGCCGCCTTCGGCCGGCAGCAATTCATAGGCGCCGCGCACGGAGAGGTTTTCGCTGGCGTCGCTACGCAGCGCCGGCGTCGCTTGGCGCGAAAGCGCGAGCAGGCTTGGGCCATCGTCACGCAGCAGCGCCGCCTGCCAACACTCCGCGGTTTCAACCGCGTCAGCTGGGCGGAAGACGTAGAGGTTGGGGATGGCGCGGAGCGCGGCGAGATGTTCGACGGCCTGGTGCGTCGGGCCGTCTTCGCCGAGGCCAATGGAATCGTGCGTCATCACGTGGATGACACGAATGCCCATCAGCGCCGCGAGACGGATCGCTGGGCGCGAATAATCGGAGAATGTGAGGAAGGTTCCGCCATACGGAATGACGCCGCCGTGCAGCGCCATGCCGTTCATCGCGGCGGCCATGCCGTGTTCACGGATGCCATAGCGCACGTAGCGGCCGAGCCGGTTTTCGGGCGTGAAATCTTGCGAGCCTTTCGCGTGCGTGAGGTTCGAGCCGGTGAGATCGGCGGAGCCGCCGAGCAGTTCGGGGCAAACTTCAAACATCGCGTCGATCGCGCCGTGTGAAGACGCGCGCGTCGCCAGCGACGGTTTTTCAGCCGCCATCTTCGTCGCGTGCACAGCGAGCGCCGAGATCGCCCTCTCAACGTTCGGACCGCCATAGCCCGCCACACGGCCTTCACTCATGGCGGCGGCGAACGCCTCCTTGTGTTCGGAGGTCTTCAACCGCGCCGACCATTCCTGGCGTTTGATCACGCCGCGCGCGCCGATCTTCAGCCATGCCGCGCGAATGTTATCGGGGATTTCGAACGGGCCGTACTTCCAGCCGAGCGCGGCTTTGGTGGCCGCGAGTTCTTCAGCGCCCAAAGCTTCGCCGTGCGCCTTCGCGGTGCCGGCCTTTTTCGGTGAGCCGTAGCCGATGGTGGTTTTGCACGCGATCAGCACCGGACGATCGGATTTCGTCGCCGCCTCGAACGCACGCGTGACATCGGCGACATCGTGGCCGTCGCAAGAGAGCACGCTCCAGCCGCTGGCGGCGAAGCGGGCTTTTTGGTCGGTGGTGTCGGAGAGCGAGATGGCGCCGTCAATCGAGATCGAGTTATCGTCCCAGATGACGATGAGCTTGTTGAGCTTCTGACGGCCCGCAAGCGCAATGGCTTCCTGGCTGACGCCTTCCATCAAGCAGCCATCGCCCGCAATCACCCACGTCCGGTGATCGACAAGTGCGCCGCCGAAGCGCGCCGCGAGATGCGCCTCCGCCATCGCCATGCCGACGGCATTGGCGAGTCCCTGTCCGAGCGGGCCCGTTGTAGTTTCAATGCCCGATGCGAGAAAGTTCTCGGGGTGGCCCGCTGTCTTCGAACCGAGCTGGCGGAAGCGCTTGATCTCATCAAGCGTCATATCGGCGTAGCCGGTAAGGTGCAGCAGCGCGTAGAGCAGCATCGAGCCGTGACCGGCGGACAGCACGAAGCGGTCGCGATCCGGCCAGTTCGGATTGCTGGGGTCGTATTTCAGGAACTTCGAGAACAGCACCGTCGCAGCATCCGCCATGCCCATTGGCATGCCGGGGTGCCCGCTATTGGCCTGCTGCACGGCATCCATCGCCAGGGCGCGGATAGCGTTGGCGAGTTCTTTCGCCTCGACGCCTTCGATCAGTTCGCTTTTGCTCATCGGAATTCCTTCGCTCAGGCTCTTTAGCGCCGATTCGGACGCTTTGCCTGACACGTGCAGTCCGGTATCAGCGGAAAACGCCGGAAGGAATGCGGCGGGAGCTTCAAATGCAGATTTTCATCGACAGCGCCGACGCAACGGAACTCAAGACACTGGCGCAAACCGGCTTGGTGGACGGCGTTACAACGAATCCATCACTCGTTGCGAAAGCGGGCCGTGATTTCTTCGAGACGCTGGCGGAAATCTGCGCCGCGGTTCCGGGGCCGGTGAGCGCGGAAGTCGTCGCACAGGACGCCGAGACGATGATCAAGGAAGGTCTGAAGCTGCGCGGCGTGGCGCCCAACATCGTCGTGAAAGTGCCGCTGACGCCGGAGGGTTTGAAGGCTTGCAAACACCTCGAGGACAATGGCCATCCAACTAACGTGACGCTGTGCTTCTCAGCGGTTCAGGCTTTGCTAGCGGCGAAGGCTGGCGCGACTTTCATCTCACCCTTCATCGGCCGCCTCGATGACAATGGCCAAGACGGTATGGAGTTGATCCGCGAAATCCGCGCCATCTTTGACAATTACGACTATCCGACCTCGATCTTGGCCGCCTCAATCCGCACCGCCGGCCACGTACGGGACGCGGCCATCGCGGGCGCCGATTGCGCGACGATTCCGCCCGCCGTGTTCAAGAGCCTCTACAAGCACATCCTCACGGACATGGGGCTGGAGGCGTTTCTGAAAGACTGGAAATCGACGGGTCAGTCGATTCTGTGATCGAAATGAAGGAGCAGGATGCGGACCTAAAGGTCCGCGGTCCTTCAGTTGGCGAGTGCGTGCAAGCGGCTGACGTTGTCGTCGGTCGACGCGCGCGCGGCGGCCATGGAACGCTCAGCATCAGCCAAGGTCGCTTCGATCGCTTCCACATTGAGCGGCTCGATCGCCGGCGCTTGCTGCGTCATTTCGTTAGCGAATGCGTCGCGCATCGAGAGGCCGCCCTGCATCGCCACAGGGGCGACGAGGCCCACAAGGACCATCGCACCCGCACCAGCAACAAAGCTGGCCACGACCATGCGAACGGTGGCTTTGACGTTAGAGGGCGACATAATGTGGAGAACTCCCGGACCGGCGGCGGTCAGTTAACAAAAGGTTGCCACGATGGCAATTGCTACTTTGCGGCGCCGAAGAGAGATCGTCCGTGACACCCGTCACTACTCTCGACACCCTCACCCACCGACTAAAGCGGCTTGTG
>JADLHI010000011.1 GCA_020848895.1 Hyphomonadaceae bacterium | reverse complement strand
GGGCGCTAGTAGCGCGAGGATCGTTGCTTGAAAGCGTAGCGCGAAAGTCGACGGTGTTCGTAGCGGGAGCGGGGACAACGAATGACCGGAGAGCGCATCAAGATCCTTGATCTAAGCTCGAAAGAAAAAGGGGGACGCTTTCGCGTCCCCCTTTTCGGACTTTACATGGCGACCGGCGGGGCCACCTTCTTCGCCTTGCGCTTCGCAGCCTTGCGAACCGTCTTCTTGGCGGCCTTCTTCGGCTTCGCGGCGGTCTTCTTCGCGGTCTTGCGCTTGGCGGCCTTGCGGACCGACTTCTTCGCAACCTTCTTCGCCGGCTTCTTGGCGGCGGCCTTCTTAACTTTCTTAGCCATGGTCATTTTCCTCATTGGTTTTGTTTGGTCGTGTTGGATGGGAGTTGGTTGACTCTCCGGCGCTTTTTCTCGCCGAATTTGGTTTGCAAGTAGTTTCCGCAAGTCATCGCGCGATTTTTTCTGCGTGTTCGATTTTTCTCTTCGCGATGACTGCGCGAAAGCTCTACGAGCCTTGAAAACAAAGGCGCACAGCGGAGTGCGTGCGCGTGAAAATGATCACGAACGCGGATGCGCGCGCCGATAGGCCTGCAAAATTTTTTGCGCTTCGACGCTTGTGTAGGTCTGAGTCGTCGACAGCGATTCGTGCCCGAGCAGGTCTTGGATGGCGCGCAGATCGGCGCCGTTGGCGAGCAAATGTGTTGCGAACGCATGCCGCAAAGCGTGCGGCGTCGCGCTTGAAGGCAAGCCCAGCGCCATGCGCAAACGCTCCATCAGCGCCTGAGCCATGCGCGGTGAGAATGCCCCGCCGCGGCTTGCACGAAAGAGCGGCGCGTCCTCATCCATCGCGTAGGGGCACAATTCCACGTAGCGCGCGACCGCGTCTCGCGCCTGGGCCAGCAGCGGTACAACGCGCTCTTTGCCGCCTTTGCCTTGAACCCGCAGCACCTCCGGCAACGGCAAGTCGCCCCCGGTCAAAGCCAGCGCTTCGCTGATCCGAAGCCCGGCTGCATAGAGCAACGTCAGCAGCGCCGCATCGCGCGCGCCTTGCCATTCGCCGGCGGCGGAGGTTGTCGCTTCAGCGATCAGATTGCGCGCCGCGCCTTCCGAAACCGGGCGCGGCAACGACCGTTTCAGCTTCGGTCCGCGCACCAAGGAGAGCCGCGCGTTCTTCACGCCGTGCCGCCGCTCCAGATACCGATAGAAGCTGCGGATCGCCGCCAGGGCGCGAGAAATCGATCGATCCGCCAGTGCGTCCGGCCCTTGCCGGCGATGCGCCAGATACGCGCGCAGATCGCGCGGCTCCAATTGCGCGAGGTTTGCCGCATTGGGTTCGCCGCCCAAATGCACGCTCAAAAAGCCCAGAAACGCCGCGACGTCGCGCTCGTACGCCGCGACCGAATTGTCCGAGAAACGGCGCTCCTCGCGCAAATGCGCGGTCCATTGCGAGAGCAGGGCGGAAGTGGCCGTCATGCGCAGCACGTTGCACGCGCGGCTATTGAGGTCTGTTTAACGATTGCCGCGTGGCGCCAGATGCCGAAGCCAGAAGTCATAGTGGAAGTGAGCCTGCCCATCGCTCACCGCGTATCGTGGCCGATGCGGCCGCACCCCCTCGAACAAGATCAGCTCACTCGGAATTTGCCATGGATTGATGCCAGTTGCGCGCGCCGTCGCCAGCTCCGCTTCGAACTCACGCCGCCGCCGCATCGACAAGGCCAATCCGAATGCCGCGTCCTGATAGAAACCGCCTTCGATGCGAGCCGCAAGGTTGCGGATGAATGGCGCGCGGTCGTCCTCGTCCCGCCGCGTCCTTTGCCGCGCGATGTCGCCAGGCGCGCCTGAGCACAGCACGAACAGCGCCGTCGCCCGATCGCAGGCACGTTGCGCCGTGATCCACGCCAGTTCGTTCGTGCCCCAATTCCAATCCCAGCCAAGCGCGATCTCGTGCCAATCGTCCGGACTCATTTGCTGGATGAGGCCGAGCAAGCTCTCGCCCTCAATATCGAGCGGCGTGGCGAAACACTCCTTCCAGCGTGAGAAGTGCGCGCGCCGTGCGCTTTCGGCGGCCGCTAGGGGCATCAGATCCGTGACCAGACGTTGGCGCGTTTCGGCCAGCAAGCGGCGAAACTCCGGATCGACGCGCCACAGCGCCAGCTGGAACTCGAAGGCCTCAGCGCGTTCAAAGCACGTCACGTAGGCCGAACTCACGCGCCGCAATTCGATGCCGTCAAGTCGCCGCCAGTTTCGGCCGATGATCCGATCGACCAGCGCGCGATAGTGCACGTGCTGAGGCGGCACGACCTCATCGGGCATCGCGTCGCGATACTGGTGGTAGATCGTATTCAGCACCGACGGCGGCGCGCCTTCGGGCGCGAACGTCGAGAACAAATGGTCGTGCGCGCTGGCTGGCAGCGGCACGAGCCGAGATACAAGCTTGGCGAACATGGCGCCGTAGGGTCGCGCCCCGTGGCTAAGAACCGGTCAGTAAGGAAAGTTAAGGGCCGTTCAGTAACAGCTCTGCAACAACTGACGCTTCCACCGAATCCACGGAACCCCTAGATTCAGGGGCAATGAGTTCGACCGCCCGCCGTCGCGCCCTCGATGCGCTGAAGCGCACGCGCAGCACGCCTCCGCTTGGGCCGCTGTTCGCCGTGGCGGAGGAGGGCGGCGACTACGAAGCCGACACCCAAGACAAAGTCGCCGTGCTGTTCCCGCTGCCGCTGCCGGAGCCGTTCGATTATCGCGCGCCGTCATCGCTGCAGATTCAACCCGGCCAGCATGTGATCGCGCCGATTGGGCCGCGGCTGGTGCGCGGCGTGGTATGGAGCGTGGAACGCAATCATCCCGGGGCCGCGAACCTGAAAGCCATCGAAGAAGTGCTCCCCGGCACGCCGGTGCCGGAGATCAGCCGCGCGTTCGTTGAGTGGGCGGCGAAATACGTGGTGCGCCCGCCCGGCGATCTGTCGCGCATGGTCGTGCGTTCGCCAGAAGCGCTCTTTCCGCCGCCAACCCAAACCGTCATCGCCCCGAGCGGCGAGCAACCGCCGAAACTCACCGATGCGCGCCGCCGCGTCATGGAAGAAGCGGCGAAGGAGCATGTCAGCGCCGCTGAACTGGCGCGCCGCGCCGAGACATCCTCCGCTGTTGTCAAAGGCCTCGTCGATTGCGGCGCGCTGGTGAAGCTGGAGATCAGCGAAGACCCGCCGTTTCCGAACCCCGACCTCACGCTCACCGGCAAAAACCTCTCGGACATCCAACTCGCCGCGGCGGAAGAGCTTTGCGCCTCCGTGCGCGAACACAAATTCCACGTCGCGCTGCTCGATGGCGTCACCGGCTCGGGCAAGACGGAAGTCTATCTCGAAGCCGCCGCCGAAGCGCTGAAAGAAGCGCCCAACGCGCAAGTCCTCGTGCTGCTCCCGGAAATCGCGCTGACCCAAGCCGCGATGAGCCGCTTCGAAGCGCGCTTCGGCGTGAAGCCAGTGGAATGGCACTCCGCCATTCAACCCAAAGCCCGCC
>JADLHI010000010.1 GCA_020848895.1 Hyphomonadaceae bacterium | reverse complement strand
TCCAACCGTTGGTGATTTCCGAAGCCTTGGCCGAGCGCGTCGAAAGGGTGCGCATTGGTAGGGTCCTGACAAAAACGAAGGCGCGCGTTTATTGCAGCGCAGAAACCGCGTCAATAGGCGATGTTTTTATCAATAAAATCCGTGCTTTACAGTAGCGGTAATATGATACGCATTATTCGTTACCGCCATGCCGCCCGCGCCGCCACGAGCGTCGTCATCCACAGGACGGCCGCGCCCGCCTGATGGAGAAGGCTGAGCGAAAGCGGCGAGACCGCCAGCACCGTCATAATGCCCAGGCCCGCCTGCAAAAGCGCCACCAGCCCAACCAGCCCGACCGCCCAGCGCGCCTCCCCCTGCCCCCGGATCAGCCCAACCAAAGCCAGCACCAGCGAGAACAGCGCAACCACATAACCCGTTGTCCGGTGCAGCAAATGTTGCGTGGCGTGCTCTTCGGTGAAGTTCGACCAGAAGTTCGCGTGGCTGAAGGCGCTCGACGGAACCCACTCGCCGCCAATCGTCGGCCAATCGGCATACGCCATGCCCCCGTCGCTTCCCGCCAACAGCGCACCCAGCATCACTTGCACGAAAATCAACGCCATCAGCGCCATTGGCGTCCAACGCCACACGCCAGCTTTCGACCTCTCTGACGGCCAACCAAAGGCGCCGAGCGCTGTCCAAAGCGCCAACGCCAGAATGCAGAACGCCATCGCCAAGTGAATGGCGAGGCGCAGCGGACTGACATCGAGACGATCGAACAGCCCGCTCGTCACCATCCACCAGCCGATGGCGCCTTGCAGGCCCCCCAGCACGAAAAGCGTTGCGGTGACGCGAAAACGTCCGCGCAAGCGGCCGGTGAAAAAGAAGAAAAGCGCCGGGATGAGAAACACCAGACCAAGCGTCTGGCCCAAGAAGCGATGGCCCCATTCCCAATAATAGATGCGGCGAAATTCATTGAGGCTCATGCCGTTGTTCTGAGCCTGGTATTCCATCGTCTGCTGATAGAGTGCGAATTCTCGGGCCCATGCCGCATCGTTCATCGGCGGCACAAAGTGCTTCATGAAATTCCACTCGGTGATGGAAAGCCCGCTATCGGTAAGCCGCGTCGCGCCGCCCACCATCACCATCGCGAACACGAAGACGCAAACAACCAGGAGCCAGACGCCCACCAATCGCTGCCGCGGCGGCCAAATGTCCTCTGCTGACATGCTTGCGTTCGTCCCTTCGCGCCTCCCATAGAACTCACCAAGCGTGACGGAAACGCGGCGCGCCGCCGCGCGGTGAGGCAAATTCCATGGACATGCGCGCCCGCAAGGCCGTCGGCTGCTTTGTATTGCTCACCTACATGGGCGTTTACGCCGTGTTGGCGGCCTCTTTGGGCGTGGCTCTCGTCCCCCTTATCCCGACATGGGCGCAGCTCATCTATTACGCCATCGCCGGCATTGTCTGGATCTTCCCGCTGAAACCACTGTTCGCCTGGATGAACCGCACCCAATAGAAAGCCGCCCCGGAGCAAGGCTCCAGGGCGGCAATGCATCGTGCTCATGCAACCTTAGTTGTTGAGCAGGATCGAGAGGATCACGCCCGTCGCGACAGCAACGAGCAAGACCTCGCCGCGATCGTCGCGGACGTAGTGGTAGCCGCGCGGCGGCTGACGCAGACGTTCACGGCGCCAATCGACTTCACGATAGTGCTGACGCGCGTAGGCTGGGAGCCGATCGCCGCGGCGCCATTGCTGCCACGCCGGGCGATAATCGCGACGCGCTTGGATCGCCGCCGATGGCTGGCCGTAATAGAAGCGGCCGTTCGCGTAATAGCCGTTGTGCTCACGCTCGTTCCAACGATTGCCACGGTTGTTGTCACGGCCGCGATCGTTGTCTTGGCGCTCGTTGCGGTCACGGTCGCGATATTGTTGCGCGCTTGCCGTGCCCGCAACGCTCAGCGGCCCGATCGCCACCAAAGTCGCCAGCGCGAATGTTTTGAAATGTTTGTTCATCGTAGTGCTCCTTCCTTCAGGGGCGAGACCTCGTTCATCTCGTCATGCAGGAAGCTAACGCTCGCGCGCTGAACTCGTTCTGAGCATGTGTTTCCGATCAATTCCGCGATGGCGCCGTTCGGCGCCAGAACCGGCGTTTGTCATACGCTGACACAACTTTTTTCGCGATCCGGCGCGCGGGAACTTCGGCGCCGTTCGTGCGTTTGCACAGGCCCCGAGCTGCACGGGAAAATCCGCCTCACACGACAGGTGAGCTGCGGATTCGCTGTGGCGCAACATCATCAGGAGCCACGGTGCTGCAACAAAATGAGAGAACGACACTTGCCCCGCCCCCACCGCTCGACGTGCGCCGGCACGCGCTTTTCCTCGATCTCGATGGAACGCTCGTGGACTTTGCCGTGAATCCCGAACAAGTGGTCGCAAGCGAAGAGCTGCGGCTTCTGCTTGCCACTCTGTCGCGCGAAATGACTGGCGCGGTCGCGCTTATCACCGGCCGCACCATCGCCAGCGCCGACGCGGTCTTAGCTGGCGCGCTTGTTCATATCGCCGGCATTCACGGCGTTGAGCGGCGTACGGGAGAAACCATCGAACGCAGCATCGGCGACGACGCTCGGATCAAAGCCGCCCTGGAGGAGGCCCGCGCATTGACCGCCAAAGGCGCGTTGCAGGTTGATGTCGAAGACAAGGGCCTTGCCCTGGCGCTGCACTATCGCCGCGCCCCCGAATTCGCTGACGTAGCCCGCCGCGCCGCCGCGGACATCGCACAACGCCACGGTCTAAGCATCCTCGAAGGCAAGATGGTCATCGAACTTACACTCGGCCAACGCAGCAAGGCTGACGCCGTCTTAGACTTCATGGCCGCACCCCCGTTCGCCAGCCGCAAGCCGGTCGCCGTCGGCGATGACGTCACCGATGAAGACGCCTTCCGCGCCGTCGCCGCGCTCGGCGGTCAGTCCATCCTCGTTGGCGCCCCACGCGACACTGCCGCGGCCTATCGCCTGCCCGATACGCGCGCGGTGTTCGCGTGGCTGAAGGCGGGGCTAGCATCGTGAGCGGCTACGGCGATCTCGATCTTGCGCCCATCGGCAATTGCGCAACCAGCGCTCTTATCGATCGCAATGGCGCGTTCGTGTGGGCGTGCGTGCCGCGCGTCGATGGCGATCCGATGTTCTGCGCCCTGCTGAGCGGCGAAGATCCGGCGCAGGTCAAGCGCGGCGTCTGGGCCATCGATCTGATCGATCAAGTCTCGGCGACGCAAAGCTACGAACGCAACACGCCGATTTTGATCACCACGCTCACGGACTCGCGCGGCGGCTCTATCGAGATCACCGACTTCTGCCCACGCTTCCGCCGCCACCACCGGCCGTACCGCCCCACCGCCTTCATCCGCACCGTGCGCCCCTTGAACGGCTCACCGCGCATCCGCGTCCGTCTCTTTCCCGCAACGGATTGGGGCGCGCACGACGCTGAAATCACCACCGGCTCCAACCACATCCGCTACCGCGTCCCCGGCACGATGCGCCTCACCACAACGGCGCCCGTTTCGCACGTGCTGAACGCGCGCGTCTTCCGCCTCGAAGAAGAACACATCTTCTTTCTCGGCCCAGACGAACCCTTCGACGGCAATCTCCGCGAAGTCGCGCGCATGATGCGCGACAACACCGAACTCTATTGGCGCCACTGGGTGCGCATGCTGGCGACGCCGCTCGATTGGCAAGCCGACGTAATCCGCGCCGCCATCACGCTAAAACTGTGCGTGCACGAAGAAACCGGCGCCATCGTCGCGGCCATGACGACATCCATCCCCGAAGCGCCGAACAGCGGCCGCAACTGGGACTATCGCTATTGCTGGCTCCGCGACGCCTACTACACAGTGCAAGCGCTCAATCGTCTCGGCGCCGCCGATATTCTCGAAGGCTATCTCGCCTACCTCCGCAACATCATTGACGCGGCGCCAAGCGGGCGCATCCAGCCGCTTTACGGCGTCGGCATGGAGCCGATTCTCGCCGAAGCCGAGATCGGCGCGCTTGCCGGCTATCGCGGCATGGGGCCAATCCGCGTCGGCAACCAAGCGCACGAACATCACCAGCATGACGTCTACGGCCAGATCGTGCTCTCGACCGTGCAGGCCTTCCACGATGCGCGCCTCTTCCGTCCCGCGGGCGAAGAGGATTTTCGCGCGCTCGAAAGCGTCGGCGAGCGCGCCTACGCGGTTTATTCAAAGCCCGACGCCGGCCTCTGGGAGTTCCGCACGCGCGAAGCCACGCATACCTACTCGGCCGTCATGTGTTGGGCGGCCTGCGATCGCTTAGCCAACGCCGCACAACGCCTCGGCCTGGGCGATCGCGCACTCCATTGGCGCGCCCGCGCCGACGAAATGCGCGCCGCCATCGAAAGCCAGGCGTGGAACGCCGAACTAGGCCGCTACGCCGCCACCTTCGGCGGCAAGGAGATGGACGCAAGCCTCCTGCAAATGGTCGACACGCGCTTCCTCGCCGCTGACGATCCGCGCTTCTTGGCGACGCTGAATTACCTGGAAACCCAGCTCCGGCGCGGCGATGTCGTGCTGCGTTACGCGGACAAAGACGATTTCGGTCTGCCGGAGACAGCGTTCAACTTCTGCACGTTCTGGCTGATCGAAGCGCTCTATCTCGTCGGCCGCCGCGAAGAAGCGCGCACGCTCTTCGACCGCATGCTCGGCCGCCGCACGCGCGCCGGCCTTCTCTCCGAAGACTGCGACCTCGCAACCGGCGCGCCATGGGGCAATTACCCGCAAACTTATTCGCTCGCCGGCCTCATCAATTGCGCGGTGCTGCTCTCCAATCCGTGGAGCAGCGTGCGATGAGCCGCCTTATCGTCGTCTCCAATCGCGTAACGCCGCCCGCGCCCGAAGGCGCGGCAAGCCAAGGCGGCCTCGCCATGGCGATCTCGGCGGCGCTCCGCGAATATTCCGGCATCTGGTTCGGCTGGAGCGGACAATCGACGCCGGAGTTCACCGGTCAACTCAGTACGCAAACCGTCAACGGCGTCACCGTCGCCACGATGGACCTCGAAGAACAGGACATCGAAGAATACTATAACGGCTACGCCAACCGCACACTCTGGCCGCTTTTCCACTATCGCATTGATCTCACCCAGTACGAGCGGTCATTCGGCCAAGGCTACGAACGCGTCAACGCGCGTTTCGCCGATATGCTCGCGCCACTCATTGAACCGGACGACATCATCTGGGTGCAGGATTATCACCTCATCCCACTCGGCCGCGAACTGCGCATGCGCGGCCTGAAGAACGCGATGGGCTTTTTCCTTCATATCCCGTGGCCGGCGCGCGAACTCATCCTCACGCTGCCGCGCCACCGGCAACTGGTTGAAGCGCTCTTCCACTACGATGTCGTCGGCTTCCACACCGAAGAGTGGAAGAACGCCTTCCTCTCCTACGTGCTGCAAGACGCGAGCGGCATGGCGCTCTCCGATGGCCGCGCCACCGCCTTCGGCCGCACCGTCCTGCCGAAAGCCTTTCCAATCGGCATCGACGCCAAGAGCTTCGCCGCCCTCAGCGCCTCACCCGATGCGCGGGAAAGCTACCAACGCATGGTCGAAAGCAAGGCCGGACGCAAAATGCTGCTGGGCGTCGATCGTCTCGATTATTCCAAAGGCATCGATGAACGCATGCTCGCCTACGAGCGCTTGCTCAACGAAAGCCCAGAACTGAAGCAAGCCATCTTCCTGCTGCAAATTTCCACCTACACGCGCAGCGAAGTCGAAGCCTATCAGGACATGATCGCGCGTCTGGATTCGCTCTCTGGCCGCATCAATGGCGCGCACGCCGAGATGGATTGGATTCCGATCCGCAACGTCCACCGCCTGCACGGCCGCGACGAACTCGCCGGCCTCTATCGCGCCGGCGACGTGGCGCTTGTCACCCCGCTCCGCGACGGCATGAACCTGGTCGCCAAGGAATTCGTCGCCGCCCAGGACGAAGCCGACCCCGGCGTTCTCATCCTCTCGCGCTTCGCCGGCGCCGCCGCGCAGATGCGCGAGGCGCTGATCGTGAACCCGTTCAGCCAAGAGGACGTCGCCGACGCCATGCGCCGCGCGCTCGCCATGCCGCTCGAAGAACGCCGCAGCCGCTGGCGCGCGCTGATGGAGGGGGTCGAGCAGGAAGATGTCATGGCCTGGCGCGACAGTTTCGTCGTTGCGCTGAAGGAAGCACAAACCGGCGCCGGTAAGAGACGTAGCCGCGCCACCGCAACGAAAACCGGCGCGTAAGAAAAATGGTCGGAGCGGCGGGATTCGAACCCACGACCCCTAGTCCCCCAGACTAGTGCGCTAACCGGGCTGCGCCACGCTCCGACCGACCGCGAGGCGTGCCTCGCGGGAACGCGTCTTTAGCCCCCAGGCGGCGGGGCGGCAATCCACGCTGGCGCGCAACTGCCGCTTTCGCCCGCCCTCTACGGCGCCCGCGCCACGGCAATGATCCGCGCGCGGTTGCGCACCGGCACATCGAGGCCTTCGGCGGTCACCGCGCCGCGGGCGCCTGTCGCCAGCAGTTCGAAGCGCGAACGCGGCCAACTGGCGCGGGTGGCCAGATATTCCGCCAGCACCTCGGCGCGGCGCACCGAGAGCTGGCGCGAAGACTCCGCGTTGCCCTCGTCCTGATCCGACAAACCGATGATGCGGACGCTGTCGATGGCGCAGCCGTGAATGTCGCGCGCTTGCAGATCGATGATGCGGCGCGCTTCTTCCGTGAGTTCGGCCTGACCTTCGTCGAAATAGATCACGAAGTCCTTTTGCACGCAGGCAGCCGCATTGAACGCAGGCGCCGGCGCATTCTCTTCTCCGCCTGTCAGCGTCGCGCAGGCGCCGAGCGAAAGCAGCGCAAAAGCGCCGAACAGCGATTTCAGATACATCCCACCCTCCGAGCGAAGTCGTCGGGCGCACAACATAACTTCAGGCTGAAAAGATCAAGCGCTTGCGCGCGGTTCAGGTTTTGGCGCGGCCGCGGCCGCCTTTTTCCACAAATTCGCGCAACATTTGCGAGGGCCGGAACGTCACCACCCGGCGCGGCGTGATCGGCACTTCCTCACCGGTCTTTGGATTGCGGCCAATGCGCTGACGCTTGGCGCGCACGTTGAAGTTCCCGAAGCGCGACAGCTTCACGGTTTCACCGTCGACCAGCGAATCCTGCATCATTTCGAGCATGCGCGTGAGCAGGCGATTTGCGTCGGCGCGCTGCATGTTGGCGCGCTTGGCCAATGCTTCGACGAGATCGGCGCGTGTAACGGTCTTGCCAGTCACCGGAGCCCCCTCCGCCGCGCACACCTCATGCGCGAGGAAAAGCTAGTCGTCTCTGTGGTTTAGGTCAATTGTTGCGGGGGCGTTCATACCCGCACGAGGGCGGCGCCCCAGGTGAGGCCGCCGCCAAGCGCTTCCATCAGCACCAGATCGCCTTTTTTTATCCGCCCATCGCGCGTGGCGACATCGAGCGCCAGCGGCACAGAGGCGGCCGACGTATTGCCGTGCAGCGCCACCGTGGAGACCACTTTATCCACATCGATGCCCAGCTTGCGGGAAACGCCATCCAGAATGCGCTGGTTGGCTTGGTGCGGCACGAACCAGTCGACCTCGTCCAGCGCCACGTTGGCGCGGGCGCACGCTTCGAGCATGGCGCCGGATATGTGCTCGACCGCCTGCCGGAAAACCGCGTTGCCGACCATTTTCAGCTTGCCGACCGATTGCGTTTGTGACGGTCCGCCATCGACATACAGCAAATCGTGCATGCGTCCGTCGGTGCGCAGAAACGTCGAGATCACGCCGCGGTCGCCCGCATCTTCGCGCGCCTCGATCACGACGGCGCCGGCGCCATCGCCAAACAGCACACAGGTGCCGCGATCTTCCCAATCGACGATGCGCGAAAACGTCTCCGCGCCGATCACGAGCGCGGCCTTGGCTTGCCCGCGCACAAGAAAATTATCCGCCGTCGCCAACGCAAACACGAAACCGGAGCACACAGCCTGCAGATCGAACGCGGCGCCTTGGGTAACGCCGAGTTCGGCCTGCACGCGCGCCGCTGTCGCCGGGAAGGTGAGGTCGGGCGTTGCCGTCGCGACGATGACGAGATCGATGTCTTTGGCGTCGCGGCCAGCCGCCTGAAGCGCCTTTACCGAAGCCTCGCAAGCCAGATCGGAGGTGCGCTGATCGTCAGCCGCGATGTGGCGTTCGCGTATGCCCGTGCGCTCGACGATCCATTCATCGCTGGTATCGACACGCTTGGCCAACTCAGCATTGGTGACGACGCGCTCGGGCAGATAAGAGCCAACGCCCGTCAGAACTGAACGAAGCGCCATTACTTCGCGTTTCCTGCGGCGGCAGCCGCGGCTGCGCTGGCGTTGGCTTGCGAGAGCCGCTGAATGTTGGAGACGATTTCTTCTCTGTAGTGGCTGCGCGCCAGTTTCTCAGCGACGCCAATCGCCGCCGCATAGCCGCGCCCGTTGGCGCTGCCATGGCTTTTCACCACAAGGCCGTTGAGACCGAGGAACAACGCGCCGTTGAAGGTGCCCGGATCCATGCGCGTGCGAAGCTTTCGAAGCGCAGGATAAGCGATCAACGCGCCGAGCTGCGCCAAAGGTCCGCCAGTCAAATGTTCGCGCAGCAATTGCGCCACCAGCCGCGCCGTGCCCTCACCCGTTTTCAGCGCGATATTGCCGGTAAAACCATCGGTTACGACAACATCGGCGGTGCCCTTGGAAATATCGTCGCCTTCCACGAAACCTTGGAAATTGATGTCGACGCCGCTTTCGCGAATGAGCCGTGCGGCGGCGCGAATTTCTTCGTGGCCCTTCTGGTCCTCGGCGCCCACGTTCAGCAGCGCCACTTTCGGACGCGGCTCATCCGACACCGCGCGCGCGAACGCTTCACCCATGATCGCAAATTCAACGAGCTGTTCGGCGTCCGCTTCAACATTGGCGCCGACATCGAGCATCACGGTGTAACCGCCCTTCATTGTCGGCCAGCGCGTGGCGAGCGCCGGGCGATGCACGCCCTCCATCGTACGCAGCCGGAACATGGCGATCGCCATATAGGCGCCGGTATTGCCGGCCGAAACGACAGCGTGCGCGTTTCCGTGTTCCACCGCTTGCACGGCGTTCCAGAGGCTTGAGCCTTTGCCTTGCCGAAGCGCCTGGCTGGCTTTGACTTCCATGCCGATCGTCTTCTCGGCCGGCACGATTTCGGCGGCGCTCCTCGCCGCCGGATGCCTGTCCATCAGCGCCCCGATGCGCGCGGCGTCGCCGTGCACGAGGAAGCGCACGTCCGGATGGCCGCGCGCGAAGATATCGACGCCTTCGACGACGATATCCGGCGCGGAATCGCCGCCCATTCCGTCAATGGAAAGAACGAGGCCGTTCGTCATCTAGCGTGATTGTCCTAAGTCCCTGCCTGGCTCTGGCGGAGCGCGGCGGACCATAGTCCCGCCCCAACGGAAAGCCAAACACCCCTGCCTAAAGTGCAGGCCAGCCCTCTGCCGTAAACATGGCCGAAATCGGAGCGCGCGCCTGCTCGGCGGCCGCCTTCGCGACGTATGACGCAAGTTGCGATGCAAAGGGGTGTGACTCCAGACGCCACACATTGCGCGCCAGCGCCGCTTCAAGGGCGGCCGGCTCAGCCAGCGCGCCGGCGTAGGAATCCAGGCGGCCATAGAAGTCGCCAGCCAGTTTGTGCATCCGCTTTGGAACCGCGGTGTCGCCGGTTCCGGCCTCGCGCAGGCCGGCGTCGAACTGGCTGAACAGACGATCAGCAAAGGCCTGAGCCAAAGGTTTCAGGGCCGGGTCGGCTTGCAGGCGCAACATTGCCAGAACGCCATTCACGGCCATCAGCTCAAAGCGGCCATCCAGGGTGTCCGGCGCCCTGTCAGCGCCATAAAATTCGGGCCGCCGGCTGGCGTTGGTGACCGCCGAAAGCAGGGCTTCGGCGTCGGTCTCTGCCCGCGACCGGTGAAAAGGCCAGATCGGCATGCCTTGCCCTGTGCTCCCCTCTTGCCCGTGCGCCCGGCACGCCGTAACCCCGTTTCCCAAGGGCACAACGCCCCAAAGGGTGACGGATGAAGCGCGGACTTTGGCGTCTTTCGGCTGCGGCTCTCGTTGCTGCGGTTGCAGCGACCTCGGCGTGCGCGCCGACCCACAGCTACAACGGTTTTTTGCCCGACCGCAACAACGCGGAAATTCCCGATCCCCAAGTCGGCGTCGATACGCGCGACACCGTGGTTCAGCGCTTCGGCTCGCCCTCGACCACGGCGGTCTTCGATCAGACCGCTTGGTACTATGTGAGTTCCGTTCAAGAGAGCGTCGCGTTCTACACCCCGCGCATCACCGAGCGGCGCGTCATGGTCGTGCGCTTCGATGGCGAGACGGTCTCGGCGGTTGAAAAATACGGCCTCGAGCGCGGGCGTCTGGTCGCCTACGACGATCACGTCACGCCGACGCGCGGACGCGAACTTGGCGTCATCGAACAATTGCTCGGCAACGTCGGCCGCGCCCCGCCGATCCAGATGGAAGAACAAGGCGGACGCCCAAACCGGCGCTAGATTTCACGAGCGAGAGACAACGAAAAACGCCCCGGCATCGCTGCCGGGGCGTTTGCTTTGAGCGGTGTGTCCGCTCTTAGCCGGAGTGCGCCAGCACCGCGAGCAGCAGCAGCGCCACGATGTTGGTGATCTTGATCATCGGGTTCACGGC
>JADLHI010000009.1 GCA_020848895.1 Hyphomonadaceae bacterium | reverse complement strand
TAACGTCACCGAGGACGCCGACCTCGGCTATCGGCTGGCCCGAGACGGCTATCGCGTCGATGTCATCGGCCCACCGACATACGAAGAGGCGCCGGTGACGTTCAACGCCTGGCTCAATCAGCGCACACGTTGGATCAAGGGTCATCTGCAAACGTGGCTGGTGCTGATGCGCAATCCTTTCCGCACCGCGCGCGAGATGGGATTTCGGGCTTTTGCCTCGATGCAGCTTGTGTTCGCAACTGGCTTGCTTGCGGCCTTCGCGCATGGGCCGCTGGCGTTCATTCTGCTGACCGCCCTGCTCACGCCTTACGATCTCTTGACGCCGGCGGACCTCATTCTCGCAATTGCCGGCTATTGCGTCGCGATCTTCGCGTCGCTGACCGCGTGCGCGCTTTCGAATTCGATCAGCCATGCCCGCGCCGCGCTAACGATGCCGCTTTATTGGCCGCTCGCTTCGATCGCGGCCTACCGGGCGCTGTTCGAACTTATCTTCCGGCCGCACTATTGGGCGAAGACAAAGCACGGCGTTTCGGCGCGGACGCCGCAGGACGTGAATTGCGGCGCGCCGACATCTCATCACACCACCGCGCGCGCCGCTTAGCGAAGCGAGGAAAGCAAACCAGCCATGGCGTCGACATCCGCCTCGCTCTGATTCCAGGATACAACCAACCTGGCTTCGCCGGATTGAGCGGCGCCCCAATCGTAGAACTCCGCGCCGGCGGCGCGCAGCTTTGCCAGGGCATTCGGGCCGGGCTTGATGAAGACTTGGTTCGACTCAACAGGGTGCAAGAGATAGCCGCCCGCCGCTTCGCCCAATCGCGCCGCGAGCGCGTTCGACCGACGCGCCAGCGTGAGCCACAAGTCGCCTTCGAGGTAGGCCAACAATTGCGCGGCGGCAAAACGGCCCTTGGAAAGCAGATGTCCGCTGCGCTTACGCCGCCGCGTGATTTCCTCGGCGCGGGCAACGTCAAAGCAAACAATCGCTTCGGCCGCGATCGCGCCGTTCTTAGTTGCGCCGAACGACAATATATCCACGCCCGCGCGCCAAGTGATATCCGCCGGTTTACAGCCAAGCGCCGCCACTGCGTTTCCAAACCGCGCGCCATCCATATGAACGCCCAAGCCAGCCGCCTTCGCGGCTTGGCCGAGCGCCGCCATCTCCATCGGCGAATAGAGCGCGCCCTTTTCAGTTGTCTGCGACACCGACAGCGCTGCGGGCTTGACCGAATGAATGCCGCGTTCGTTCCGGGCGATGGCTTCGTGCAAAGCCGAAACGCTCACCTTTGCCGCATCGCCGTCGACCAGAACCAATTTCGCGCCGCCGGAATAGAACTCAGCGGCGCCGCATTCATCGCATTCGATGTGCGCCTCACGATGACACAGCACCGCGCCCCAGGGCGGCGTCAAGCTCGCGACCGCAATCGCGTTTGCGGCTGTGCCGCTGGCGACCGTAAAGACACGCACTTCGCGCTCGAACAGCGCGCTGAATGCTTCATCCAGCCGCTTCGACCATTGATCTTCGCCGTATGCGGATGCAGCGCCTTCGTTCACATTGCTCAACGCCGCGATAATCTCTGGCGCTGCGGGCGCGGTGTTGTCGGAGCGAAAATTCATAACCCGTTATCCTCGCGCGCGTGACGTCGCTTTTCGTTCACGCCTCATCCACACTTCGCGCAATCTTCGTTTCAAAACAGCACAAATTCTTCGCGCCGCGAACGCTTGCTTTACAGAGCTGCGCTAGCGTTAGCGGGAAATTAGCCATCGGGGCGCGCTGTGCAACACTTCATCAACCATGCGGCGATCGAGCGCGCCGTGGCTGAAGTCTTCTCGAACGCGCGCGCACGCTTCTATCTTCTTGGTCTGACCGCACTTGCCGTGACTATTGTCGCGGGCGCTGCGCTTGGCGCCATCTGGCTTGGCCTTGCGCTGCTCGTGGATGCAACGCGCAATACGCTGACGCGGCATTTCAAACGGCTTTCGGCAGCGCAAGCCGCCGCCGCGGCGCTCGCGCTCGATGTGGCCGGCGCCGCGAGCCTCGCTGTCGCGCCCGCGATCGCCTGGTTTTCGAACACTGCAATGAGCGGCGCCATAGCTGCCGCCCTGCTGGCCGCGCTTACCGTCGACGTTGCACTCAACGCCAGGCGCGGCCGCGTGCATGCTCTCATCCAATGCGCGCCCTATGCGTTTTTGGGCCTGACCATTCTCTTCCAGAGCGGCAACATCGCCGCCGCCGCCGTGGCGGGGATCGCCATCGCCTATGTCTTCGCGGCCTGCCTGCATCAAACCCACCGCGCCGCTCACGCGCGCATGCAAGACGCCGAATGGGTGCGCCAGCTCAATATGAGTTTCGGTGAGAGCGCCGCCGTTGGCTGGGAGATCGACTTCACGCGCGGCCGCGTTGCTGGCGCACAACGTCTTGGCGCCCTGATTGGCCGACCGGTCGCCTACGCCGATATCGTCGAACACGGCTTCTTCGCGCCGGGCCACGATCGCGCCTTGGTCAACGCCGCGTTCATGCCTGCGGCCGGCGCGGTCCGCCGCATCGCGCTTGAGCACGACGTCATACGCACCGACGGCATGACGATACGCGTGCGCCATCAGGGCTTTGTCCGCACGACACCGGACGGCGTTCCACTCCGCATCACCTGCGTCACGCGTCCAGCGGATGCGGTCTCCGCCAGCGCCGTGTCAGCGGCGGCCTTTAACGACGCGCGCGCGGCGTTCGCACGTCAGGCTGAAGCTTTGCGTACGCTGAACAACGAACTTTCCGCCGCTGCCGCCACGGATGTTTCCGAGACCAGCTCATCGCTCGCGCAAATTCTGCACCTGCTCGCCGAACGCGGCTCGGCCCTGGAACGCGGCGTCGACGATCTCGCACACGCGCGCCACGAAGCGGACGCCGCCAATTTGGCCAAATCGCAATTCCTAGCCAATATGAGCCACGAATTGCGCACCCCGCTCAACGCCATCATCGGTTACGCCGAGATGTTGCAGGAAGATGCCGAAGACAATGGCGACGAGCGCGCGGTTCAAGATCTCAACCGCATCCTGACGGCGGCCAAGCATCTGCTCTCGCTCATCGGTGAAATCCTGGACCTCTCGAAGATCGAAGCCGGCCGCATGGAAGCCATTGCAGTGAAGCTCGATCCCATCGAAATGCTCGAAGAGCTTATCGAAACGGTTCGCCCGATCGCGACGGGCAATGGAAACGAAATCATTCTTACGGCATCGCCAATCGACGGCGACATCAACACCGACGCCACCAAGCTGCGCCAGTGCGTCCTTAATCTGCTCTCGAACGCCTCCAAGTTCACCAAACACGGCAGGATCGGCATTGCCTTCGATCGCAAGCTGCACAACGGCGTCGAACAGCTTTTCATCACGGTACGCGACACCGGCATCGGCATGTCGAAAGAGCACGTTTCTCGTCTCTTCCAGCCGTTCGTGCAGGCCGATCCTTCGATCACGCAGCAATATGGCGGCACTGGGCTTGGTCTCACCATCACCCGCCGCCTTTGCCAGCTCCTCGGCGGCGACATCAACGTAAAGAGCACGTTGGGGGAAGGCTCAACCTTTGTGATGCATGTGCCGGTGGACCTTGCCGATGCGTCGGCGGCGCTTGGCGCCGCAGCTAAGGTCGATGAGGTTCAAGGCAGCGAAGACGCGCCATTGGTCATCGTAATAGAAGACGAAGCGGATGCGCGCGAACTCGCCGCCCGCGCGTTGACGCGCGCCGGCTTTGCCGTGCAAGGCGTCGGCGGCGGCGAAGCCGGGCTTGCGCTCGCGCGCGCCAAGGCGCCCGCTTTGGTTCTGCTCGACATCTTCCTGCCCGATCGCTCCGGCTGGCGCGTGCTGCAAAGCCTGAAGCACGACCCGAAGACGCAAGACATCCCCGTCGTCGTGCTCTCGGTGAACGAAGATCGCGCCCACGCGCTCGCGCTCGGCGCCGCCGAGCACATCGTGAAGCCGGCTGATCGCGACATGCTGGCCGCCACGGTCATGCGCTACGCGCGCAAGCGGCCGGCGAGCGCCGCCACGGCCTCACCCATCGCGCAGAAAGCCGCCAGCTAGTTCTGCGCGTGCGCGGCCAGCACGCGCGCGACGGTTTCGGTCACGCGCTTGCCCGTCGGGATGTGCAAAAACTCGTTCGGCCCGTGTGCATTCGAATGCGGCCCAAGCACGCCGGTCACCACGAATTGCGCTTCGGGAAATTTCTCACCGAGCATGCCCATGAACGGGATCGAGCCGCCCTCGCCCATCATCGCCAGGGGCTTGCCCCACGCCGCGTGTGAAGCGTCTTCAAGCGCGGCTTCAAGCCAGGGTGCTGTCGCCGGCGCATTCCAACCGGAGCCTTCCTTCTCGCCTTCATAGCTCACGCGCGCGCCATAAGGGGGATCGCTTTCGAGAATTTGCTTCAGCGTCGCGCTCGCCTTCTTCGCGTCAGCTGTCGGCGGCACCCGCAGCGAGAGCTTCAGCTCGGTGAACGGACGCAATACATTGCCGGCGTCGCGCGGCGCCGGCGCCCCGGCAAATCCCGTCACCGAGAGCGCCGGCCGCCAGGTGCGATTGAGCACCAGTTGATCGCCTTCGGCGCCCGCCGGCTTCATGCCGTCCACGAACGGAAACTTCGAATAGACCTCGTCACCCAGCGCCTGCGCTGCGACCTTGGCTTGCCGCTGGCGATCGGCAGGGACCTCGACATTGAAATCGGCGCCCGCAATCTTGCCCGTCTCGATGTCTTCGAAACGCGCCAGCAATTGGCGCGCAATACGGAAGCTCGACGGCACGATCCCCGAGGCATCGCCCGAGTGCACGCCCTCTTCCAGCACATCGACGCGCAGAGTGCCGCCGACCATGCCGCGCAGAGAGGTCGTCAGCCACAGCCGCTCATAATCGCCGCAACCGCTATCGAGGCAGACGACCAGCGAAACCTTGCCGATCCGATCTGCGAGCGCGTCCATGTAGAACGGCAGATCCGGCGAACCGCTTTCCTCGCTGGCCTCGATCACAATCACAGCGCGCTTGTGCGCCACGCCCTGAGCCTTGAGCGCAAGCAACGCTGAAAGCGCGCCGAACATCGCATAGCCATCATCGGCGCCGCCGCGGCCGTAGAGCTTGTCGCCTTCGAGCACAGGACTCCACGGCCCCTTGCCTTCGGCCCAGCCGGTCATTTCGGGTTGCTTGTCCAGGTGACCATAGAGCAGCACGGTGTCGGCGCTGTTGGCCGCGCCCGGCACATCGATGAAGATGAGCGGCGTGCGCCCCGGCAGCCGCTCCACCGAGAGCGTCGCGCCCGGCAGATCCGGCAATTTCGTCTGAGCCCAGCCGACAAAAAGTTCGACCGCCTTTTCCATATGCCCGGTCTTTTGCCATTCGGGCTCGAACGACGGCGACTTGTTCGGGATGGCGATATAGGTCGTCAGCGCCGGCACGACCTCGCTGTTCCAGATTTCATCCACGAACTTGCGCAATTGCGCCTGCACGATCTCGGCCATGAACGGGGCTCCTTTTGGGCGCAATCTAGGCCCAGCTCCCGGCCACTTCCAACCCGCTTGCGCCCCGCCCGCCCCCATCCTATCCGTCACCCCACCCGCGGGCGTAGTTCAGAGGTAGAACGTCAGCTTCCCAAGCTGAATGTCGGGGGTTCGATTCCCCCCGCCCGCTCCATAAATTCAGCGACTTGAAGGCAGCAGTTTTTGGCGTTCAATCGACGAGGGGCCGCAAAAGGGCCGCTCGAAACACATCCGAATTCTGTGCATATGTTGATCTCTCACGATTGCCGAATGTTTCCACGTATCGCTAGCTGTCTGTCGACATAGCTTGTGTTGCCAAGGAGGGTGCCGCCGGTTTCGATCGGTCGCAGCAAGCGCACGGTAGAAGTGCGCGGCCGTCCATGGTGGAAAATGCGCACGTGTGGAGTGCGCGCAGTGATGTCAGACTACCGACAGACCAGCGACGTGGCGGTGCCTACCGAATTTCTCTCGGCGAAAGAAGTGTGCCGTCGCCTACGCATCAGCCGGACAACGCTCTGGCGTATGCAGCGTGAGGATAAGGCGTTCCCGGCTGCAATCGTCGTTTCAAAGAGAAGCATTCGGTTTTGTTGGCGGGCAGTCGAGGACTGGGTGCAGGACCGCCAGCGCAACGGAGCGACTCGATGACCAACGAGTCTAGCGTGCAGCTATCTGCACAAGCACCCAAGATGGCCGGCAAGGCACCCGCGCTGCACCTCGCGAGCATCACGGTGCCTTCGACGGAAGGACGTTGTTTGGTCCTCATTAGCGACTGTCTGGCTCAGGACCGGAAGGTGCGTGCCAAACTAAGGCAGTTGGCCTCGGGTTCTAAACACAAGCTCAAAAAGGCCCTCCGACATTATTGCCGAGCCGACTATGCCAAGGTGGCGGCTCTCACGACGGAGCTCGCGCGTGACGACATCAAAGTAGGCGGCACGAAGGAGAAGAAGTGGACGGCCCAACGCGCGCTTGAAGAGGCGCGCAAATTATCCGTGTGCGGGCAAAGTGTCGGCAAGGTTGTAATTCGGCCAATCCTTCTCGAGGAAAAACTGCGTCCGGTTTTCAAGTTTTTCGATCCGATGGACCGCGCGCGTCAAAGGCTAGCTCACAACGCGCTGAAGGCGGCCACAATATTTCCGCCCTGGATGTTTCTGTTCAACGGCGGCGAGCGCGCCGCAATCACTTGGCTCGCGGAGCATCTGCCGAAAGCGAGAGCTATTCTCGTGACGGATGTCCCAAGCTGCTTCGCCTTGCTGCCGTGGCAGATGGTGGAGAACGGCTCTCTTCTGCCGAGGAGAGCCATCCGGTCGTTACTCTTCGATCCCTGGAAGCGAGCGAAGATAGCGTGGCCGGGACCGGAAAGGCCCAACTCCCTCGGAGAGGCATTTCTTAGGGGCGCTATTGGCGCATCCAATTGCGCCGACGAAATCGGAGCGGGGCGGGGTCTGCCGCCTGGCGCGGTGTTGTCACCAATTGTCGCTCAACTCGTGCTGCAGAAAATGCTCGCGGAGAATCTGTTGTGTGAGTTTCCCGGCATCGAGATCGGCTTGCTCGCCGACAATCTCGTCATCCTGCTGCCCGACAAGAACTTGGCAACGCTCGTCATTGATCGCCTTACAATGCTCGCATTAAATCACTTCGACGACATTGTAGCGCACGAATTTCGTCGGCGCACGGATGCTTTCAAGCCGGGAGAAGCGTTCAAGTACCTTGGTCGCCTGATTAGAGTGAAGAATAAGCGAGTCAGCATGGACCCACTGCCCGGACACCGCGAGCGCCTGTTTGAAAGCGTCTGTAACGACTTGGGTCAGGCAAAGTCGATCGAAGATTTTGACAGGCCCGTGCGGCGCATGGTGGGATTCGCGAGCCGCCATGGTGGTTCGCCGGCAACCACTCTGACGGTGATGCGCGTGGCCGCCGCGATGGCGGACGAAGCTTCTCGCTACCGTGACGGCCTTCACGGTCTCAACAGCCTTCTTGATCCATAGTCGCCGACGTTTCCGTGGTCGAATGGCTGACAGGCCGGTTGGAGCCCATAGCCGCAGGAGGTCAGGCCGCTAGCACTCGATAGACGCTGGCGCGCCCGATCTTGAGCTTGCGGGCTATCTCAGCGGGACCAATACCGTCGGCATGCAGGTTGCGCACCTGCGCCGGATCGATTGACGGTCGCCGTCCTTTGTACACGCCGGCAGCCTTTGCTTTGGCGATGCCTTCGAGTTGGCGCTCGCGCCGCAGGTTGGTCTCAAACTCGCTGAACACGCCTAGCATGTCGAGAAACGCCTTGCCCGCCGCCGTGTTCGTGTTGATCGGCTGCTCGGTCGCCTGCAGGTCAGCGCCCTTGGCGCGCAAATGGCGAACGATGTCTTGCAAATCGCCCATCGATCTGGCGAGGCGGTCGATCCGGGTCACCACCAGAGTGTCGCCTTCGCTGATGAAATCTAGAATAGTCGCCAGCTCCTTGCGGCCAGCGGTGCTTGACCCACTCTTCTTTTCCTTGCGGATGACGGTGCAACCCGCCTTCTTCAGCGCCTCGACCTGGATCGCCGTATCCTGATCAATCGTTGAAACCCGCGCATATCCGATCTTCGCCACCTAGACCTCCAACGTCTTATTAGGGTCTAGATATTCATGGCATGATGTCTCGTAAGCCGCAAGGCCATTTAAATGAGACTTGAAAGACGTCTTATGGCGATGACTCGTTTGGGTTTAGGGAATTGAGACGCGTAATTCGCGAGTGGCTGATCACGCTGGATCAGCAGACACTCACCCTTGCAAATGCATCGACAATCCTTCGCCGGAATCGGTCAGTCCCCATCGCCACGCGTGACGAAACTCGACCAGTCCTGGGATAGAGGGCGACGAGCTTTGAAAGCGGAGTGGAGCAACTTTGCGGTCGCCGACACGGTGCCAACGCCAAACGCCAATGCGAAACCAGGCACCATCCATGCCATTGCCGTTCTTGCTTGGCTCGATTCCCCGTGACGTGACCCCCGCAAACTCCTCCATCTGAGGCTAGAGTCCGGCCACTTAGGGAGCCGGAAGATGAAGCGGAAGCGGTTCAGCGAAGAGCAGATCATCGCGATCCTGCGCGAGCACGAGGCGGGC
>JADLHI010000008.1 GCA_020848895.1 Hyphomonadaceae bacterium | reverse complement strand
TGCGCAATGCGCTGAACGACAAGGCGCAGGCCTGGAAGGACATCATCAAGATCGGCCGCACGCACACGCAGGATGCGACGCCGATCACACTCGGCCAGGAATTTTCGGGTTACGCGACGCAGGTCGAGAACGGCATCGCGCGCATCCAACAATCGATGCCGATGCTGATGCAGCTGGCGCAGGGCGGCACGGCGGTCGGCACCGGCTTGAACGCGCCGGTTGGGTTCGCCGAAAAAGTTGCGGAGCGGATTGCGGCGATCACGCAGATGAAGTTCACGAGCGCGCCTAACAAGTTCGAGGCGCTGGCGGCGCACGACGCGATGGTGTTCAGCCACGGCGCGATCAACACGGTGGCCGCCTCGCTGTTCAAGATCGCCAACGACATCCGTTTCCTGGGATCAGGCCCCCGCTCCGGCCTGGGCGAATTGATGCTGCCGGAGAATGAGCCGGGCTCTTCGATCATGCCGGGCAAAGTGAACCCGACGCAGTGCGAAGCGCTGACGCAAGTGTGCGCGCAGGTGTTCGGCAATCAGGCCGCCATCACGTTCGCCGGCGCCAGCGGGCATTTCGAGCTGAACGTGTTCAACCCGGTGATGGCCTACAATTTCCTGCAAAGCGTGCGGTTGATGGCCGACGCCGCGGTGAGCTTCACCGACAATTGCGTCGCCGGCATCGAGCCGCGCTTGGACAACATCGCCAAAGGCCTCGGCAACTCGCTGATGCTGGTGACGGCGCTGGCGCCGAAGTACGGCTACGACCGCGCCGCAAAGATCGCCAAGACCGCGCACAAGAACGGCACGACGCTGCGCGAGGAAGCGATCAAGGACGGCATTCCGGCCGAAGATTTCGATGCGATCGTGCGGCCGGAGAAAATGATCGGCCCAGGCTGAGTAACTCAAGTCATTGCCGCTACGGAGCGCACTGTGATTGCACATGCTCCGACACACATTGACAAACCTGTCACGCACGCGTGAGGCGAAGACGCCATTACACTTTGCCTACGCGAGACTTACAAAGCCGTGAGCGTTGCGAGCAGGAACAAAGCTGCCCACGCGTGCGCGTTGTGCGACGGCCTGTCGCTTGTGTAATGGCACGCGAAAACGATTGCTTAACGCCGGTAGCGGCCTACATCAGAGGTGAATGGCCGAGATCGTGAACTTGAGGCGTGCGCGCAAGCAGAAAGCGCGGGCCACGGCGGAAACCGAATCCGCCGCAAATCGATTGGTTCACGGACGAACGAAGGCCGAGCGTTCGAAGACGAAGACTGAAAAGGAGGCCGCCGAGCGGAAACTCGACGGACACAGACGTGGCGATGACAATGACTGAGACGAAAGGCGCTCTGCAGAAGCGCTCAATGCGGATTGCCGGGCACCGGACCTCGCTTGCGCTGGAGCAGGAGTTCTGGACCGCGCTTGAGAAGATCGCGCGCGACCGCTCGATGACGCTGCCGGTGCTGATCGCTTCGATCGACGAGCGGCGCGGCAAGAACACGCCTGAGGCTTCCCTCGCCTCGGCGGTGCGGGTGTTCGTGTTGGAGAATCGGCTGAACTGAACGGCGGCTATTGCTGCGGGCGCGCGTAAAGCGCGACGGCGTAATAGCAAGGCGCGACAGTGCAGGCGTACATGTGCACCTGGATGTTGAACGTGCCGCTGGTGCTGGGAATCACGCCGACATTCGGCTGACTGCTTGTCGAGGTGTCCTCGATGATCAGGCCGCCATTTCCGTCAAACAGGCGCAGATCGAGATCCGAGCAATCGCGGTCGCAAACGCCGACGATCTGGTATTCGTAGCCGACATTCATCTGTGTCGGCAGGTCCCAGCTTTGGCCCGGTTGCAGCCCGCCGCTGAACGGCTGACCGACTTGCTGGAAGCCTTGCTGCGCCAATGAAGCTTGCGCCTGCTGCAATTGCGCGACGATGATCTGTTGCGGGTCCTGATCGCCGACGGGCTGGTTCGGCGCAGCCGGCGTCTGCACCGGCGGCACGCTGTAAGCGCTTTGCGGTTGCTGCTGCGCGATCGTGCCGATGACGGCGAGCACGGCGACCGTTCCGACAACGGCGCCGGCGACCCAGGCCCAGACCGGGATGCGCTTCTTGGCGGCTGCTTGCGGGGCCTGTGCGCTCCATTGTTGCGGTTGTTGCGGTTGCGACGGCGCGCTCCATTGTTGCGGTTGAGCTGGCGGCGGCGGGGTTGGCTGCGCGGGGGCTGGGCGCGGGACGCTATTGGTTGCGCTCGTCACCGCATCGACGAAACGGCGCCAACTTGGATGATCGGCTTCGCCGTTCCAGCTGGTGAGGTTGGCGGCTTGCACTTCGCCGAAACCAAATGGCGGCTGCGATGCGTCGATCATCACCGGAATGAGCACGCCTTTGTCGCGGCCCATGCGCGCCTCTTCGCGCACCCATTGCGATTTGGTCGAATGCTCGCTCCACAGCACGATCAGCGCTTTGCATTGCGTGAGCTTCTGTTCGATGTAATCGGCCCAGGTGGTGCCGGGCGGGATTTCATTGTCCCAAAAGACGTCAATGCCGGCGGCGGCGAGCCCTTTTGCAACCTGATCGGCGCGCGCGGTGTCCTCGCGTGCGTAAGACAGAAATACGTCAGCCATATCCCCTCCTCGCGGGCGCGCCCTTCTAGCAGGCGCCGGCGTGGCGTTTCAAATGCGGCTCACAGACCCTTCGGGTTGGGACCGTATTGGTTCGGTCCCGGCTTCGACGGCAGCACCGTGATGATCAGCATGCCGATGCCCGCGGCGAAAATGAGGATGCCGCCGAGCGGATTGAGCATTCCAAGCAAGAAGGAGCCGGCCACGAACGCCGCTACGAAGCCGGCGACAAGCCACCCGCTCAAGCCGACATCGTGGAAGCGACGCGAAGCGACGCTGATGCCCGGCGCGGCGACCGCGAGACTGAAAATCGTCGAAAGGATCGTATTGTTGGGCTGTCCATAGGCGTTTGTGCCGAAGACGCCGAGTTCAATAACGCTGAGAACGATCGACACGACGGCGGTGGCCAGCGTGAACCACCAATATTCAGCGCGCCGCGCGCGCCCCTTGCCATCGACGAACAGGCGCAAGCACTTCTGGATATACTCGACCGGCGTGAGATTCTCGACGCTGCCCGCCGGCGCGGCGCCGCTGCTCCACGCCGCGCCCTGCTGCTGATGCGGCGGCGGCGTCTGCCAGCCGCCTTGTTGCTGAGGCTGAGGCGGGGGGACCTGCCAACCACTCGCCTGCGGTTGCGGCTGCTGTTGAAGCGGCGCTTGCGGCGCCGCCGACTGCGCTCCAACGGGACGCACCTTCGCTGTGATGGCGCCTACGAAGCGCGCCCATTGGTGATGATTATAATCGCCGCCCCAACTCGATAGGTCGGCGGCTTGCACATCGCCAAACCCGAACGGCGGCTCGGACGCGTCGAGCTTCGCGGGGATAAGCTTGCTGCGGCCCATGCGCGCTTCTTCGCGGACCCATTGCGACTTGGTGGAATGCTCGCTCCACAGCACCACCGCGACGTTACACTGGTTGAGCTTGCCCTCGATGTAGTCGGCCCAGGTCTGGCCCGGCGGAATTTCGTTGTCCCAAAAGACGCTGAGGCCCTGCGCCTCCAAACCTTTGGCTATGCGTTCAGCCTGAGCGCCATCTTCGCGCGCGTAGGAGATGAAGACATCAGTCATTTGGGCCCCGCTCACTTTGAGTCTCGCGAGGCTAGCAACGGTA
>JADLHI010000007.1 GCA_020848895.1 Hyphomonadaceae bacterium | reverse complement strand
TCGCCGTTTGGCGCCCCTCACGCCGGCTCTTGCTGCGTCACGCAGTGAACGCCGCCGCCGTTTTCATAAATCCGATCCAGATTGAGCGCGACGATCCGGCGGTCCGGATAGAGCCGCTCGAAGGCCGCGCGCGCGAGGCGATCGGCGCGAGCGTCGCCAAACTCTGGCGTGTAGAGCGCGCCGTTCCCCACATAGTAATTAGTATAAGCGGAGAAGAAGTCAGCACCCCGTGAGCGCGTCTCCATCGCATCTTCAATCTCAACGATCTCAAAAGCGCGACCCCGCGCGTCGCGCGTGCGCGACAAGATAGTCTTGGCTTCTGCCTGAGCGTCGGCGTTTTCGGTCGTGTCTTCTGGATTGAAGGCCATCATCAGCACGCCGGGGCGGACAATGCGGACCGAACCGTCAATATGGCCGTCGGTGATATCGAGCCCCCGCACACCTGGGGTCCAGATCACGGTTTCCACGCCCAGCAGGCGCTTCAGTTCAACTTCGATTTCACTGCGCGAAAGCCCTGGATTGCGATTGTCGTTCACCCAACAGCTCTCGGTCAGGATCAGCGTGCCATCGCCATCGTACTCTAGCCCGCCACCTTCGCCGACGAGATGCGTTTCAACACGGTCGCAACCTGCGCTCGCCGCAATGGCGCGCGCTACGAGACTGTCGCTCGCATGTCTTTGCTTGCCGCCCCAGGCGTTGAAATTGAAGTCCACAGCCGCCTTGGCGCCAGTTGCGGAACGTACGAACACAGGGCCGCTGTCTCGCGCCCACATATCATCGGTCGCCGCGTCAAGCAGTTCGACGCGCGGACCACATAAGCGCGCCGCGAGTGGATGAACTGAAGCGTCGGCCAGCACGGTGACCGGTTCGTGCTCAGCAATGGCCGCAGCAAGGCGCCCAATTGACGCCTGCACGCTCTCATAATAGGCGCCTTGGCCGCCATAGATGGCGGGCGTCGATGGCCAACACATCCAAGTCCGTGCGTGGGCTGCGTCTTCGGCGGGGACTTGAAAAGATTGCAAGGACGACCTCTCGGATCCGCCGCTACAGCCTAGCGTGACCGCACTCAGAGCCAAGCCGGAGAAACGTCTGCGATTTAGGGTCATTGGCGGCCCACTGCTGCTCGACATGCTCTATGAGCTAAAGCAGGCGAAGGTCCTTGGGCAGATCGCCGCCGACGTCATCCGGAGGAATCTGCACCAGCGCAATCACTATCGTGTCGTCCCGACTTTCCCATCGCGAAGGGCTTCTAGCTACGAACTTGCCAGATTGACTCGATTTCTACCGGGATATCGAAGGGCAACGTATTGACGCCCACCGCGAAGCGCGCATGCAATCCCGCCTGCCCAAACACTTCAACGAATAGGTCCGACGCGCCGTTGGCAACACGCGGCTGATCGTGGAAGTCATCTGCGCTCGCGACGAACGCGCCCACGCGCAAGCATTGGGTCACGCGATCGAGCGATCCTCCACAGGCGCTTCGGAGCAGCGAGAGAACGTTCAAACCCGCCGCGCGCGCCGCAGCATATCCTTGTTCAATGTTAAGTTCGGCGCCAACTCGGCCACGCGCCGCCACGCCGCCAAGATTGGCCGGCCCCAATCCCGCGAGATATAGCGTGCGCCCTGCGCGCCGAAACGGCGCATATGTGGCCACGGGCCTTGGTGGATCTGGAAGAACGATGCCCAATTCTCGCAACCGCTGCTCTGGCGAACGATATCGCGCAGGCGTCTCAACTTGAGCCTCCGCTTCATGTACAAGCGCCGCGCTTGCCAACAAGGCGATCACGCTGCGACGTGCGTAGAGACTGCTCATGACCGTCTCCCCGCCCAAACCGCCTCGAACACGCGCAGGAAATTGCCGCCGACGAACTTCACGACATTGTCTTCTCCATATCCCCGACGGAGCAACTCAGAAACCAGGAGCGGCATCTGCCGATAGCTCGTGAACACGGGCTTGTAGTTGGCGTCCATATCGGTGCCCATCGCGACGTGATCTGGCCCGAGCACCTCGCCGAGTTCGAATATGCGATCGACATAATCATTCATTGTGGTCGCGCCGATTCCGGCAGGCCACGCGCCGATCACGCCGCCGCGCTCAACGATCGCACGCGCCATCCCCTCGCTCAAGAAGCGTGGGTTCGTCGCGCCGTGACCCTGCAGATGCGTGTGCGAGCACATCATCGGGCGTTCGCCAACGTCTAGCGCCATTGAAACAACGGGCTCGGCGGCATGCGCGAGATCCACTACCATACCAAGGCGATCCATCTCGCGGATCACGTCGGCGCCAAAAGGCGTCAGTCCGCCGCGCACCGCTGGCGCTGTTTGAATGTCCCCCAATTCGTTTGGGCGATAGTGGACGAGCGTTATTGAGCGAACGCCGTCTTCGAACGAGCGGGCGACATTGGCGATATCGCCGTCGAGAAAGTCGGCGCCTTCCACCGTCACCAACACCGCTACGCCGCCGTCGCCTCTGATGCGTTCGAAATCTGCGGGCTGGGCGACGAAAGCGGCCCCGCCCGCAGCGGTTGCAGCGCGCAGGTTTGCAAGCTGGCGCTCATAGCTGGCGCGCGCTTCGCCAGGCGAAAACTCACGCGTGGACGCGAGCCCCTCGCCCTGGAGGTCTAGTGTTTGAAAGTCCGCAACGAGTGAGAAACTGCCGCCACTGACAAGTCCAGCGCGCATGTCCTCGAAGGCGCTGTCCTCAGAAGTTCCGCGTGCGGAGAATGCAATCAATGCCGGGCTTAGCCCGGTGGCGCCGCGCACAAACGTTCGCCCCGGGTGGGCGTGAACATCTATTGCAAGATGCCGCGCCAAAAGCGCACGCGCCCGCTCAACAAAACGCGCGTCCGGCTCGAACCCCAGAGGCGCTTCATCTGGCGCGAGGACGCCTAGGCCGGCAACGCAGGCCCCCGCGGCCGCCAGCGCCCCAGCGCCGCCAATCAAGAAATATCTGCGTCTCATGCCCCGTCACCTCGCTTCGGGCCCCCTCCGTGGGAGTTAGCCCTCGCCTTCTCGACTAGTCTCATTTGTAACTATATAGTTGTGAGCGCGCAATGCGCAGGCGCGTGGAGCTTGACCTTGAAACTGGCGTCATTGGCCCACGGACGCGACGGGCGACTTGTCGTCGTGTCTGAACAGCTCGACCGCATGGCGTCAGCCGAGCCCACTGCATCGACACTTCAAGGTGCGATCGACAATTGGAGCACGTGCGAGCCCGCGCTCCGGGAACTCAGTGACGACATCTCTAACGACCGTGTCGCCACGCTGCCGTTCGACCCGCGCGCCTGCGCCGCGCCTCTGCCACGCGCGTACCAATTCCTCGACGGGTCGGCGTATGTCAATCACGTTGAACTTGTCCGGCGCGCGCGTGGGATTGCAATGCCAGCGAGCTTCAGGACCGATCCGCTGATGTATCAAGGTGGCTCCGACTCGTTTCTCGGTCCCTGCGATCCGATACCGCTTGCGAACGAAAGGTGGGGCTTGGATCTTGAAGGTGAAGTGGCCGTCATCACCAGTGACGTCGCCATGGGCGCTAGCGCCCACGAGTGCGCGAACGCCATTCGCCTTATAATGCTGATGAACGACGTGTCGTTGCGGAATTTGATTCCGGCAGAACTCTCCAAGGGACTGGGCTTTGTCCAATCGAAGCCGGCGTCGTCGTTTTCACCCGTCGCCGTGACCCCCGACGAGCTCGGCGGCGCATGGCGCGGCGGGCGGGTGCACCTGCCCCTTAACGTTCGCGTTCGAGGCCGCCTGCTTGGCCAAGCCAACGCAGGCGTGGACATGGTGTTTGATTTTCCGACGCTCATTGCCCACGCCGCCAGGACCCGGAACCTTTGCGCCGGCACAATCATCGGCTCGGGCACAGTCTCAAATCGCGGCGCCGACGGCGGTCCCGGAGCTTCGGTGGATTTGGGCGGCGTCGGCTATTCTTGCCTCGCGGAATTGCGCGCTGTTGAGGAAATAGCAAACGGGAGTGTCAGCGCACCTTTTCTCCGGCGAGGAGACCGAGTTGAGATTGACATGCTCAACGAAGACGGCGCCTCCATTTTCGGCAAAATCGACCAGCACGTGGCTCACGGGGGATCCAAGTCATGAATACGCCCCAACAAAAAACCCTGACGACGCCGCTGCTGCGCCTCAGCGACTATCTTCCCTACCATCTAACCGTTGCTGCGAACGCGGTGTCTAACTTGATCGGCGGCGCCTACAAGGCGCGCTTTGGGTTGACCGTTTGGCAGTGGCGGGTGCTCTGCACGCTCGGCGCCGAAGGCCCGATGACCGCTCAAGACATCGTCGCGCTTTCTGCCATGGACAAAGTCACGGTGAGCCGCGCGATTCAAGGTTTGCGCCAACGTGGACTGGTCAACCGCGTGAAATCGAAAACTGACGCGCGCGCCTTCCATTTGCACCTGACAGCGCATGGACGCACCGCCTATCAAGAAATCGCCCCGGTCGCCTTGAGTTACCAGGATCAAGTCCTGGACGACCTCTCACCAAATGAGCGGCGCCTGCTAATGGAGTTGCTCACGAAAGTTTGCGCCAAGGCCCGCCAGCTAGCGCCGGAAGAGTGATCGTCAGTCCTCGTTGGGTGTGGCCTTTCCAGAAAACGAGACCGCGACAGCAAGTGCGCCGGCGGCCAACAACGCTGCTGGCGCGTTAAGCGCCATCACGTCGCGCTGCGTCCACCCAAGACCCAACAGAGCGCCGGCGAGCGTTGGCCCCACGAACGAACCCAACCGCCCGGCGGCAATTGTAACGCCAACCCCGAGGCCACGAACGTGGCTGGCGAAAAACCCCGGCGCGAGCCCGTACAACGTCATCTGCCCGCCAACTAGACAAAAGCCGACAAGCGCCCCAAGCGCCAAGGCGCCAACGAGACTGGCGCCGAAAACCGAAGGGAACGCTGACACAAACGCTATGCCAGCATAGGCCGCAAACATTGCCAGCCGCGCGCGCCCGCCTTGCGCCAGCGCACCGACGACAACGCTCCCGAGGGCGCCGGCCATTCCAAATGCAAACGACACGAAAGCGGCTTCGCGTCCGCCAAAGCCTTGCCCCGAGAGCATGGATGGCAGCCAATTCAAGAAGAAGTGCAAGCTGAGCAACGTAAAGAAGAACGCAACGCATAGGCCGCTCACGCCGACCCAATAAGACACAGGCGCGCGTATCACTGGAGGCGACGCGCCCGCTTCCTGAGATACGTCGGCGCCGGGGGCGGCGCGCTTGCGGTCCAAGAATGCCCGCGACTCCGGCATGAGCACGAGAATGACGAGCGTAAGCGCCAATTGCGCCCATCCACCAATCTCAAACACCGACCGCCACGAAATCTCACCCGGCCAAAGCGCAACGGCCAGCGCTGACAAGGCGCCGCCGAACGGCATCCCAGCAAACATGCTGGTGACGAATGCTATATGGTTCTTGCGGCCAACGGCCTCCGATGAAAGCGCCGCGATACTCGGCATGGCGCCGCCGAGGCCAAGTCCCGTGAGCAAACGCGCGAGGACGAGTTGGTCACCCGATTGGGCAAGAGAGGTCGCCCACGTGCATAGAGCAAAGACGCCGATGGAGGCCACAAGCGTGGGCTTTCGTCCCACCTTGTCGGCGAGGAACCCCGAGATGATCGCGCCTGCCAACAACCCTAGCGTCGCGGCGCCAAAGACGCCCCCTAGAGCGGCCGGCGTCAGCGCCATTTCGCGGCCGATGGTGGGCGCGAGCACGCCAATGACCTGAAGGTCGAACCCCTCGAACATAGTGACAACGAAACAAAGTAGCCCCACGCGCCAAGCGTGACCCCGTGCGCCCAAGACCGCTCGGTCATGACCTCGCCCCCGCCGAAAACGCACCCGAAAAACCCGGCGCCTGCCGTCACGGACATTGACACGAAGAACAGTAGTTGCAAATGTTACTATATGGAGACTGAGCCGAACGCTCAGCGCAGCGGTTCTGATTTGCCCAAAATTGATCGCTTGTGACCGATTATGGACAGTTCGATCAAACTCGTGTTAATTTTGATCATCGACCGATGAGAGTCGACTGGGGAGGACGATATGAGCAGACAGAAGCGGCCATTTGGTCTGAGTTTATTGGGCGCGAGCGCTCTTGCGGCCGTTTGGGCGGCCCCCGTCGGCATCGCCTCGGCTCAGGAAGGCGCTGAAGCCTCCGACGAGATCGTTGTGACGGCGCGCCGGCGAGAAGAAACGCTTCAATCTGTCCCGCTCTCGATCAATGCGTTTACGGCGGAAACGATCGAAAACGCCGGCGTCGAGAACATCGAAGACATCGCGTCCATGACGCCTGGCTTCACCTTCGCGCCCCTCTTTGGCGGCGGCGCATCGCTGCCGGTTATCCGGGGCCAATCGACAACGATCGGCGAGCCAAACGTCGGCTTCTTCATCGACGGCGTTTATGTTTCATCGCGCGCGATGATGGACGCCATGCTTGGTGACGATGTCGCGCGCATCGAGGTCATCAAAGGCCCCCAAAGCGCGCTTTACGGGCGCAACACCTTTGGTGGCGCGGTCAACATCATCTCGCGCGCGCCCTCTGACGATTTCGAGGGACGCCTTGAGGCCAGCTACGGCGAATTCAACACCGTCGGATTGCGCGGCTCGTTGAGTGGCCCGATCGCTGAGAACAATCTCTATTTCCGCGTTGGCGCGACACACAGTTCCAGCGACGGCTATTTTGAGAACAGCCTGACAGGCGGCAACCTCGACACCCGCGAGACGACAGTCATCGCGGGGACCTTGGAGGCGCGCCCCACCAATGACATCACGTTCCGTCTGCGCGGCGCCTACCAGAACACCGAGGACGGCGACGACCCGTTGCGGTTTGCGGCCAACAACTCGTTCCCCACCTTCCTTCAAGGCCCGCCAACGCCAGCCGGCAATCAGATGTTTACCGGCGAATTGCAGGGCTCTGACACCTTCGCAGTCACACCCGGACATAACAATCGCGAACTGGGCGCGTTCTCGCTCACCGGCGAGTGGCAGGGTGACAATGTCTCGTTCACATCGATCACCGGCTTCAACGATCTCCACCTCGATTTCGCGGTCGATGCGGATTACACTGCAGCCCAAGCAAACTACCAAACGACCCTCACCGACCTCTACGACATTAGTCAAGAATTCCGCCTCGCCTCGACGGGCGATAGTCGGCTGTCATGGCTTGTGGGCGCCTATTACTATGTTGTGAGCAGCGACACTCATGTCGACAACGCCTACGGCGCGGACGCGGTCTCCATCATCACGACCACCGGCGCGGGCGGATTCGGCGCGTGGCGGCGGCTCGTGGGCGGGGGCGTCAGCGACGTCCACGAAGAGACCGAGAGCTTCGCTCTGTTTGGCCAAATCGGTTACGACATCACCGATCGCTTGCGGGTCTCGGCTGAAGGCCGCTGGACCAGCGAAACCAAAAGCGTTGACTCGGTGGCAATCGGCGGATTGTTGAATCCAGCGCCGGGACCGGTGACGCTGCTGTTCGCGGACGAGCGTGACTTCGAGAACTTCGTGCCGCGCTTCACACTCGAATACGACCTCGCCGAGGATGTGCTCCTCTACGCCTCAGCCGCACAAGCCGTGAAAGTCGGCGGCTTCAATACCAACATTGTCGCGGGTTCGCCTATTCCCAGCGAACGGCTCTACGATCCAGAAACCGCCTGGAACTATGAAATTGGCGCCAAGACCTCTTGGTATGATGGACGCTTGGTCTTGAACGGCGCGATCTACCAAATCGATTGGTCTGACCAAATCGTGCGCGCCATCGGGGCATCGGGCGCGTTGATTAACGTCAATGCCGGGGCCGCGACTGTCCAGGGCGCTGAACTTGAATTGCGAGCGCGTCCCATGGATGGTCTCGAGATCAATGCGGGCGTCGCCTATACCGACTCCAGCTACGATGAATATAATTTCGCCCTGCTCGGCGCGATCGGCATGAACCCCAATCTGGCCGGCACGCGTCTCCAATACGTTTCTGAGTGGCAGGCCAACACCTCCATTCAGTACGTGGCGCCGTTGGGGCCCAATCTCGATTGGTTCAATCGGATCGATATCAGCTACCAATCAGATCAAAGCGCCGTCCAGCCAGCGGCGGCCTATGTCGGCGACGCCACCATCGTCAATTTGCGGACGGGATTGGACTTCAACAACATCTCGTTCCGTATCTTCGCCACCAACGTGACCGAAGAGGACGCGGCCGTCGCTGGCGTCTTCCTGCCCGACCCTGGCCAGCAATATGACTATGTGCGCGGCCAACTCGGAATCGGCGGCGCGCCGCTGGTTGGGCGCCAATTGTTCGGCGGCCTCGTAACCACGCGCGCACCGCGCGCGATCGGCGCCTCGGTTAGCGTCAGGTTCTAAGTTTCCTCCTGAGACCTGGGGCGCAGCGCACATCTCGCGCTGCGCCTCAACTTTTTTGAGGGCAACACCAAAACCCAAAGGGCGATCTCCGTGAACCCCCTCCGCGCCGTCACTCAGAGTGAACGAGAGACGTACCTCAAGGACGGCGCCGTCGTCTTGAGAGGCCTGATTCCGCAAGACTGGCTCGCCCGAATGGGCGACGCAGTTGAAAGAACGCTTGCAGCGCCCGGCGCAGCTTCGGTGGAATACGCCGAAGGCAAGGGGCGCTTTCTTGGCGATTTTCTGGTCTGGATGCGCGATCCAGACTTTGCGGACTTTGCCTGCAACTCGCCACTGCCCGAAATCGTGCACGCACTGCTTCAAGGCCAAAGCGTACGGCTCTTCTATGATCAGCTTCTGGTCAAGGAGCCGAGCACCAAAGAAGAGACCCCTTGGCATCAGGACCTCCCTTACTGGCCCTTGCGCGGCGACGATATCCTCTCGCTCTGGGTGCCCTTCGACAGCGTAACCGCCGAGAGCGGCGCGATGCGCTACGTCAAAGGCTCGCACAAATCTGGCGTCCTCTACGCGCCTACGCCTTTCGGCAAGTCCTCAGGTTTCGCTCAAGTCTTGGATGCGGCAAAGTTGCCGCCTTTTCCGGACGCGGCTTCGCTTCTACCCGATGCCGACATCCTTACGTGCGAGATGGAGCCGGGCGATGTCATCGCCCACCACCCGCTCGTCTTCCATTGGTCGCCGGGCAATCTCGACCTCCATCGACGCAGACGCGCGCTCGCGCTGCGCTATGTCGGCGATGACGCCGTGTTCGATGAAGGCGCCGCAAATTTCCTCGCTCACCCAAAGCTTGCGGCTCTGTTGCGCGAGCCGCTCGTCTTCAACACTGGGGACAAGCCGAAAGGTGCGAACTTCCCGCTTGTATGGCCAAGACCTGCGTAGTCCAGTCCACTGATGCCGATCGTTTCAATCGCTGACCTTCGCGAGCATGCGAGACGCAGACTACCGCGCATGGTGTTTGACTACATCGACGGCGGCGCCGACGACGAGATCACCCTGCGCCGCAACACCGAGCGATTTCTCGGCCATGAGCTCCTTTGGGATGTCCTAAGAGACGTCTCAACTATCGACACTTCCGCCAACGTGTTGGGCCAAGCGGTTTCCGCGCCTATCATCATGGCGCCCACGGCCTCCTCGCGCCTTTTCAATCCACGCGCCGGCGAGCGCGCGGTTGCGCGCGCGGCGCATACACACGGCCTTCTCTATTCAGTGTCCACGCTCGCCTCGACGTCCATCGAAACGATCGCGCAAGAAACGCCGGGGCCCAAGGTTTTTCAAATCTATGTCTGGAAGGATCGCGGTCTGGTTCGCGAGATTCTCCAGCGCGCCAAGGCTGCGGGATTCGTCGCAATCGTCTTGACGGTCGATACGCCGGTCGCCGGCAACCGGGAGCGCGATCCACGCAATCACTTCTCGATTCCACCGAAAGTGAGCGCCCACACGGCGGCCCAGGCTCTTGTCCGCCCTGGCTACCTCTTCGATCTCGCAACTACCCCGCCTATCCGCGCCGAGAATTTCGCCCACATCGCAGGCGGTGTCGGCAGCATTGTCGATTTCATCAACACTCAATTTGACCGCACCGTAACTTGGCGCGACGCAGCATGGATGCGCGAGCAATGGGATGGCGCCTTCGCAATCAAAGGCGTGGGCCGGCCAAGCGACGCCGCTCAGTGCATCGATCTTGGCGCTGACGCAGTCTGGGTCTCCAACCATGGCGGACGTCAACTCGACACAGCGCCCGCGACAATCGACCTGCTTAAGCCGATTGCCGATGCCGTCGCGGGGCGAGGCCAGATTATCCTCGACGGCGGCATCCGTCGCGGCAGCGACATCGCAAAGGCGCTCGCGCTGGGCGCGAACGCGGTGGCGATCGGACGCCCCTATCTGTGGGGTCTCGCAGCTCTTGGGGAGGCCGGCGTCAACCGCGCGCTCGACATCCTCACAAGTGAGTTGCAACGAACGATGGCGCTCCTTGGCCGCAGTCGCATCGCTGCGCTGGGCCTAGACATTGTCGCCGATGTTCAGGACGCGGACACACGATCACGCCACCTCGATCGGTAGGCGCTCAAATCGAGCGCAAGCGGCGACACTTCTTTGAGTACAATGTTTGGCTTCAGATGGGGCCGCGCCACGCGCAGCGCGCCAAACGAAACGTCACTCTCCTCGCTGCCAACAAACACTCGAGCGTCTTGCCGCAAACCCGCCAGCGCCCGCGTGAATGGATCGCATCGGCCAAACCGGCCATCAATCAGCACTGGGCCGCTGGCGCCAATGAGATCTAACCCGACGTCGCACATGAGGGCAGCGTAGAGGGCGATGGCCGCAGCACTTTCACTCGCATCGCCGGACGCGCGCGTCCAGCCGCCGCGGCCATTGGGAAACGGACCCGTGCCCGGCGCCCAAGTAGGCGACACCGCAATGTCTTGGCCCACCACCGCCTGAATTGCCGCCAGCATTGGGTTCTGGCGCTCAGAGGAGTCGATGTCCGCGCCACCGAGAAGTTCGATTTCGCGCCCGCCCATAAAAAGCGCTGTCGGCGCGGGTCGGCCCTCGGTATCAACATTGACGAGGCAGTTGCGATCATCGGGCAGCGCCTTCAAGTCGAATGCACTGCCCGATCCGAGCGAGCGCATGGATACAAACCAAGTGCCCGTTGAGATCACGGTGGCGTCTTGGTCTGCGATTTCTGGAAACCCGCGCGCAGCGTAGAGCGCTGCGTTTGAATCATGCAGGCCGGCATAAACCTGGACATCGCCTGGCAGCCCCGTGCGCTTTGCCCAATCGCGTGAAATCAGCCCCAGCACATCGTGCGCCTGTCGCAGAGGCGCAAGGCGCGCCGCCCATCCCCGGCGCATAGCCATGTCCGAGGCGCAATTGCGCGCCGGTGACCACAAATCCGTGTGCGAGCCAAGGCTGGTCACTTCGCTCGCGGCGACGCCAGACAACACCCAGGCCCAATATTGCGGCCAGGGGAGGATCAAAGCGTCGCCAGTAAGAAGCTCCGGTCGGATCGCCTCTAAGCAATGCAATTGCTGGCCCAGGTTCAGCGACATCCCCATAGCCGGAGAGCCTGTGTGCGAAAAGGCATCGCGCTGATTGCGATAGCCTTCACGATGTTCCTGAGACGGCTCGTACTCATAGTCCACGGGCGGCGCCGCCAGGACGCCATCGCGAACGATCGCTGCGGCCGCGCCGTGCGCAACCGGGACGATCGCCCCAATGCGTCCCAGGCCTGCAAACTGCTTCAGGACTTCGCCGAGCCAGGTTTCGATGCCGGTTGCGTCCAGCGCCAGATACTCATCTGACGAGGAGCGTGCATTGGGCCGCACGAGTCGCCGCACCAGAGCGCCGGCCTCATCCCACAGGGACGCCTTCGCCATGGTCTTTCCAACGTCCAGCACAACGACCATGCGGTCCTTCATCGTCACGCTCCGTTGTGGACACGCCGTCGTGGCCTGATAGGATCGATCACGTTCGCGCAACTTTCGTCAAGTCCCGCCAATTGGATGGCCGCAAGTGACCCAAGCCCCCCTCTCCCAGGACGCTATCGAAACTCATAATGCCCAACGGCGCGAGGCGCTCGACGACGACTATCAGGCCCTCGCACGCACATTGCGCAGACGCGGCATCGATGCGGACCGGGTGAAACGCAGTGTCGCAGATTTCTCGATCGCGCTTCCTTCTTGGGCGACTGGCCGCGGCGGGACCCGCTTTGCGAAATTCGCCATTCCCGGCGAGCCCACCAACATCCACGAAAAACTCGAGGATTGCGCGGTAGTTCAGCAATTGAGCCGCGCCACGCCGCGCGTCTCGCTGCACTTTCCTTGGGACGGCGCGAGCGACTATCGCGCCCTCAAAGAAAAGGCTGACGGGCTGGGGCTGGGCTTTGACGCGGTCAACTCAAACACGTTTCAAGATCAACCAACTCAAGCACACTCCTACAGAAACGGCAGCTTGAGCGCGACGGACTCTGCCGTGCGAGAACAAGCGATCGCGCACAACATCGACTGTATCGAGATCGGCAAGGCGCTTGGGTCGCGCGCGATTACCGTGTGGGTCGGCGACGGCTCAAACTTTCCAGGGCAACAAGATTTCACCCGCGCGCTCGATCGTTACATCTCCGCCGCGTCGGCCGTCTATGCGGCGTTGCCAGACGACTGGTCGATGTTGCTCGAACACAAATTGTTTGAGCCCGCCTTTTACTCGACGGTGATATCCGATTGGGGGAGTTCACTCATGGCGGCCCAGGAGCTTGGCGCCAAGGCGAAATGCCTCGTCGATCTTGGGCACCATGCGCCGAACGTCAACATCGAACAAATTGTTGCGCGCCTGCACCGCGTTGGAAAACTCGGCGGCTTTCATTTCAACGACAGCAAATATGGCGACGACGATCTCGACTCCGGCTCGATCAATCCTCACCAGCTCTTCCTGGTGTTTAGTGAACTCGCCGAAGCCGCTGCGAGGGCGCCTGCCGGCCCGACTCCTGCCTATATGATCGATCAATCGCACAACGTAACCGATCCAATCGAGAGCCTCCTTTCTTCCACGGAGGCAATTGTCTCCGCCTTCGCCAAGGCTGCGCTTGTAAACCGCGACGCCTTGCACGAAGCACAAGAGCGCAACGACGCGATGATGGCGTTTCAGGCTTTGCGCGCTGCATACAAGGTCGATGTTTCTCCGATCCTCGCCGTGGCGCGCGCCGAAGCGGGCGGGGCCATCGATGTCTTGGACTTCTACCGTCAAAGCAACTGGCGTGAGCGCAAGGCTCAGGAGCGGAAGGCTGTTGGGCTTGGCGCCGGCATCGTTTGAAGCGCCCAAGCTGCCGAGCTAGCTGGACAAGCTGCAAAAACCAGAACCTAAGCGATCAAAGTCGCTCTGGATGAATGATCGATGAGCGGGTCTTGCGCGGCGGCGTCCAAGACATCGCCGACCTTGAGTTTCACTAACTGTTCTTCGCTCATGATGACATTGTCATAGGACGCGATCTTGTGAGCGCCAGGCAGGAAATAGAGACAGTCATTTTCCAATGTTGCGTCATCCAACGCGACCCAGATGCTGATGGCGCTCCGAGAATGGAAAGACCAGTAAGGACTGTCCAAGCGCCATCCGGTCGGATTAGCCCACGGTTGTTTGATGAGCGCTTGATCGTGCCAGATGCGGACCCCTGCCACTCCGGCAGGCGTCGCAGCCATCTTGCCCAAATGCGCGTCGCGCATCAGCCGGCGCATCGTCTCGTCACTGCCACAAGTTCACGCGCTGGATAAAGCGTTATTGTAGAAATCACTGCTATGAACTCGGCGTGGCCAAAGACGCGCGTTCGCTTACAGCGTGATCGATGGTCTCGCGCCAGTGTTCAAGCTCTTCTGGGTTCAAGCCCTCATCAATGACGACAAAGCCGTCGTCACGATAAGCGCCGATTTTGGCTGTGAAAGGTCGGCAGTCATCTGCGTGCAGTCCCTCAAGACCACAAGAGCATGATATCGACCCCCGCAACGCGCCGGGGCGCGCCGTTGCTCGACGCGCCCCACATCGCGAACCCTCTACCACTCGGCGCGGATGCCCACGGTGAAGTAGCGTCCGTCAAGGTCGTAGAGACCTGGCACTGTTGGATAGCCAACGCCCGCCAATGTCGTCGGCAAGAGCGGCGGCTCTTGATCGAAGAGATTGTTGATGGTGCCGTAGAGTTGCATCCTGCCGCCGCCGGCGTCGAAATTATAGGCGGCGTAGGCATTGGTGTAGAACACCGCGTCGAGCGTTGGATCTTCAAACACACCCCCGCCGGCGGGGCCAACCTTTCGCATCGAGCCGATGTAGCGCTCCTGCAACGTGATGGTGAAGGGCCCTTGATCATAGGTGACCGCGAACTGTCCGCGCCATTCCGGCATGCCAGGCGTCGACAACCCAACATATTGCGTAACGACGCTACCCGAAACCGAATTGGCTTCATCGACGTAGCCCGCGAGCAGGCGGAACGACAGGTCCCCAGTGCCCACTGGATGAGTGTATGTAAGGTCGAAATCAATCCCCGACCGGTTCTGCACGTTGGCATTGGTCTTGAGTAGGCTCACAGAGGTGATGTTGTCTGTACTGGGGTCGCCAACGATCTGGGCGCACGCGGTTGCGTCTCCATTGAAGCAATCGTTCAGCACTTGCGTCACCGTTCGGCCCGTCACAATGCCGTCGGTTAGCTCGATGTCGTAATAGTCGAGCGACGCGGTCAAGCCTGGCAAGAATGACGGCCTAAACACGGCGCCAATGGTCCAGGTGTCGCCGGTCTCTGGCTGAAGATCGGGATTGCCGACGGTAATCGTGGGTATGGTAGGGATCTGGTTTCCAGTGAAGGGATTGATCGTGAACGCTGCAAACCCGGTCGAGGGACTGGCGAATAATTCGTAGAGATTGGGCGCTCGGATATCGCGCGAGCGCGACATACGGAAGCGCAGGTCAGAGATCGGCTCGTAGGTTAGACCAAGCTTCCACGTGTTGACGCCGCCACTGTTTGAGTAGTCGGTGTATCGGAACGCGCCGTTAAATTCGAGATTGGCGACGATCGGCGCGATCGTCTCGACATAGAATTCTTGGACTGTGTCGCTTACTTCTTGCTGTGCGCCGACATTGCCTTGTTGCCAGCCACCGTAACGGCAAGACGTCAGTGTTGGGCACAACGTCACATTGATCGCGCGGCCGCGAATGGTCGCCGGATCGATTTGGGACGTCGCGACGTCGTTAGAGGTTCCAGACAATTCTCGCGTGCGCCACTCGACCCCTGCGGCAACCGAGACCGGACCTGCCGGCGCCTCGAAGAGTGTTCCTTGAGCATTGAAGGCCAGAACCGTTTCCGCGCTTGTCGTGGTGTTTTCATTGGTCCCGGTGATGTAGTCGAGCGCAGCCTGCGATGGCGCGCCGAAACCAAAGAGATTGATGGGGACGCAACCATCATAGATGCTGCCGGGGCTGGTGAGCGTGATCCGGCAGACGGTTTGGCCGCTTCCATTGTCAACCGCGTCTATGGCCGCGTGGAGCCGCGCGACGTTGACGGCATTGTGTTCAGCGCCTTCCTGCTCGGTTTGGCCGTGGCTCAAGTGGCCATCCCACGTCCAATCACCGGCGAGGTCTCCCGCCAAACCGGCTGAGAGGTCGTAATAGGTCGTGTCGGTTGTGTTGTACGAAGCGCCTCCTTCGCGATTGGAGCGCTGCATGAAGAATGAATTGTACCCGTTCGTGGTCATCGTGCTCTGTAAGCCGGCCGGTAAGAACGGGTTGCCGGTGAACACCTCCAGCAACGTGCCGCTATTGGCGCTAAAAGCAGGCCATCCATACTGGTTTTGCGCGTTGTTGAGGGCTGCTGTGACTTGCAGATAGCCGGTGACAGCCGGCGAAAATTCGTAGTCGAAGCGCGCAAAGAGCCGATTGGTTTCGGACTGACCCAAGGGCTGCATCGCGCCGCTTGGCGAATAGCCGTCGCCGCCGACTGCATTTGGCGCTCCAGGCGGCAGAACGGTCCCAAAGTTCATCGGCCCGTAGGCGCCGCCGGGCAAGAACTGCGTTCCAGCGAGAGGTGCGGAACCAAAGTTGATGGGCAGGCCATTGGAGCTGACGATCAAGCCGCCGGTTGTACCGGTGTAGAAGCGGGTGTCGGCGACATTGAAATATGGAGACGCAAGCGTGCCCGAACCCGCCAAAGCCCAAAGTTGAGCGCTCTGCGGACGGTCCAACAGACTGTCAATCCCGTCGGCCTCGAAGTGCTCGAAGCTCACAATCACATGTCCACGACCGTCCAGCACGGACATGCCGCCGGCAAGCCCCGCTTTGATCTGCTGGTCGTCGCTGTAACGGGAAATGCCATATTGAAGATTTGCCCGCAGTCCCCCGAAATCATCATCGGTGATATAGTTGACGACGCCCGCGACGGCGTCGGAGCCGTAGGCCGCCGACGCGCCGCCTGTCACAACATCGACTCGGTCGAGAAGCAGTTCGGGCAACACGTTGGCGTCCACCAGACCGCTCGATGTCGATGGGGCGACCCGGTTGCCGTTCAAGAGCACGAGCGTGCGGTTGGGTCCAAGTTGACGCAACTCGAGGAAGGCGCCCGCCGCGGCGGTGCCAGCCGCACAGCAATAATAGCGGCCACCTTGGATTGACTGGCCGGTTAGCGCGGGCAGCTCCCTCAGGCCGTCGGCGATCGTTGAAGGCGTGGTCGACAGCAATTGCTGCGCATCAACCGCGGTGACTGGCGTTGGCGCCTGGTACCCTGGGTTTCGGATACGCGAGCCAGTGACGACGATCTCATCCTCGGCGCCAGCGGCTGCCTGGCTTTCGGCTCCTTCGACGGTCTGCGCCGCCGCCATGCCAGTGAACCCGCCAAATTGGGCCGCCCCCAACATCAAAAGCGCGCGGACGCTCTGCGCCTGGGCTGATTGCTTCATGCTCGTCGCCTCCCCGTTTATTGTTGGTTCAGCAAATGGGACGCACCCGCACAGCTGAGCCTGCGTTGATCGCAATGCTCACTGTACGTCAGTTTAAATCAGTGACAATCACCTTCTGTCACTATTTTCGATCACATTCGATCAAACCGGTCGACTTGGGCGCGCGGGTCGCGACTAGTCAGGTCAGCAGCCCCGCCAGGATGCGCTGGACGGCCAACGCCTCGCCTACATGCGCGCGCGGGTTCGTCAGCCTTAAGGAGTCCACGCACAATGCGCGGACCTGCTGGCTTGCCGCCGAAGCGATCGGCTAGCGCCTATCGGCTGTCGAGAGACTTGCGATATTTCTCAGCTTCCCAGTCAAGCAGTTCAGCTTCGTGTGAAGCCGTGAGCCCCCGTATCACCGCCCCTTCCGGCAATCGAACCGCCACATCGAGAAGCGCGTCCATCGCCGAAAGAGCGCCCGGCGTGCAATCTCGCCGCCTGAACGCGCCGACACCCGCTTCGAAGATCAGTGACGCCGGCTCGGCGCTCTCTTCGGTCTGCCCGGCGACGCCAACCGCCCCGCCCAGAAAAACAACCTGATCCGGGGTCAGCGGCGCGCGCGTCAAGACCTCGAATAAGAATGGATCGAGCCCGGCGCCACATTGCGCTTCGGCGAGGCAATAGACCTCGTTCTCAAACGCGCGGGCAGACGTGAGATCGGCCTTTGGTAGCGAGCGCACCGGCAAAGTCAGGCGCTGCTCAACCTCTCGGAGCAGATCCGCCGCCGCGCGCGGCCGATCCGCTCCGACCACCACGCCATGATTTTGAAGCAGGATAACATCGGCCGGACCGTGAACCGCAAACGCTTCAGCGACCGCTTTCGCCAAAGGCGCGCCTGGCTTGGTGTAGGGAATGAAGACACCCCGCAGGTCGCACCCCATGGCATGTTTGAAACGCGATGGACCATCCCCAAGCACCGACACCGCAACGCTATTGACCGCATGTGCGTGCACGACCGCCGCGTGCGGCATGAGTGCATGCAGGCTGGTTTCAATCGAAGGGCGAAGCCCATCGACCGCGCAGCCGCTTTGGAGGTGCGCTTCCATCGCCTCGAACTCGCCGCTGTCTCGAAGAGTGAGTAGCGGGGCTAGAGAGATAGGGGCGAAGATGTTGCGCAGCACGGCATCGCGCATCCAGGTCCCGGACGCCTTCACCCAAAGCGCATCACCGGACTTTAGGGATGCATTGCCGCCCGCCCCTTGAACTAAGAGCGGGTCAGCGCCCAGTTCGGCGGCGGTCGCCGTCAGTTCCTCCGGCGCCAATGTGTCCACGTCACTCCCCAAATTCCCTTGGCTTCGAAACTTACTTGTCCAGACCGTCCAGCGGCAAAGCGGTCGTGTATTTTACCCGGCGCAACGCGAAACTCGTGCTTGTTGTGCGCACGCTCGGGTGGCTCAGCAACGTTCCATTCAAGAGCCTATCATAGGCGTCCATGTCGCGCGCGGCGATGATGAGCAGGTAGTCCCAGTTTCCTGAGGTTGAATAGGCTTCCAGCACCTCGGGCACTCGCTGCAGAAATGTTTCAAAAGCTTTGCGAACCTTGTCGTTGTGCTCCTGCATGGTCACCCATGTCATCGCGAACAGGGATAGGCCGACGGCGCGCGCATCGAGCAGCGCAACGCGCCTTTCGATGACGCCCGCCTCCTGCAACTCATTGAGCCGCCGCCAACAGGTTGATCGGCTCATCGCGGCGCGCTCGGCCAATTCTGCGTGGCTAAGCGCGCCGTCGGCCTGAATGAGCGACAGGAGCGTCAAGTCTGAACGCGTGAGGGGCACAGAGAACTTCCTTCTCAAAAAGGATCGTAACGTGAAGCAGATGTGCCAAATACTATCCGCACTCGACGACTTTTGAACCCCTTTCCCCGCTCAAGTAATGCAAACTTCCCTCATTCAAACGTCGGATTAGGATCGCCCATGACCGAAGCAGAAAACCCGATCGGCACATTGGGCTTTGAGTTCATCGAATTTGCGCCCGCTCCGGGCGGCGCCGACGCCATTCGCACGACCTTCTCGGCGCTGGGATTTACCCTGGTCGCACGACATCGCTCACAACGCATTGACCTCTATCGCCAGGGCCGGGTGAACTTCCTCCTCAACGAAACACCAGCCAGCCCCGCCGCGCATTTTGCGCGAGAGCACGGCGCTTCAGCATCGGCCATGGGTTTTCGGGTCAAAGACGCCAAGCATGCATACGAAGAATTGCTGAGGCGCGGCGCAGAGCCGGTCGAGACTGCGTGCGGGATCGGAGAATTAAAACTGCCGGCCATTCGCGGCATCGGCGGGGCACTCATCTATCTGTGCGACGCACGCGGCGGCGCGGACGGTTTCTTCGACGTCAATTTCGACTTCACCGACGGCGCGGAGCGCCAACCAGAGGGGTGCTTGCTCCTGGAGATCGATCACCTCACCCACAATGTGTTCAAGGGGCGGATGGATTATTGGGCGAACTACTACGCGCAGCTCTTCGATTTTCGCCAGATCCGCTTTTTCGACATCAAGGGCGAATACACTGGCCTGCATTCGCGCGCGATGTCGGGGCCCGAAGGAAAGATCCGGATCCCACTCAATGAGGAATCGTCCAGCGGAACTGGCCAGATTCAAGAATTCCTCAGCCGCTACAACGGCGAAGGCATCCAGCACGTCGCACTGACAACCGACAATATCTACGAGACAATTGATCGATTGCGCCGCGCCAACGTGCCCATGATGACGGCTCCACCCGCCACTTATTACGAGGATTTGGACGCACGCCTGCCGAAGCATGGCGAGCCGTTGGCCGACATGCAGAAGCGAGGCATCCTCATCGATGGCTCCACCGAAGGCGGCGATCTTCGTATTCTGCTGCAAATCTTCACCGAAACACTGATCGGGCCAATCTTCATCGAAATCATTCAGCGCAAGCGCAACGAGGGTTTTGGAGAGGGCAATTTCACAGCCCTTTTCAAATCCATGGAGCGCGATCAGCTGCGCCGCGGCGTCATTGAAGCGGCTTAACGGCGGCAGGGAGCGACCAGATGCGTATTCGGCAAATTCACCACGTCGCCTATCGCTGCAATGATACGAAGGAGACTGTAGACTTCTATGGGCGCGTGCTCGGTATGCGCTTTTTGCTCGCCATCTCTGAGGATCGAGTCCCCTCGACCAAGGAGCCTGACCCCTACATGCATGTGTTTCTTGATGCGGGAAACGGCAATATTCTAGCCTTCTTTGAATTGCCGAACGCACCGCCCATGGGCCGCGACCCCAATACCCCCGCATGGGTGCAGCACATCGCCTTTGAACTTGAGGATGAACGCGCGCTGTCAGAGGCGGCGGAGGAATTGAAGGCGCTTGGTATCGATACAGTTGGACCCACCGACCATAGCATCATCAAATCGATCTATTTCTTTGATCCAAACGGCCACCGCCTTGAACTCACAGTGCGCACTGCTAGCGATGCAACGCTTGCCGAGTTGAACGCCTTGGCGCCAGAGATGCTCGCGGCCTGGAACAGTTCCAAAAAACCTGTCAGACATGCCGCTTGGCTGCATGCGCAGGAATTTGCCCACGAGACATAGGGATTCAAATGACGCTGCGCATCGGGCTGCTCGGCGCTTCGCGCATCGCCCCCTTGGCCATCCTTGAACCCGCCAAACACATAAGCGGCATTGAAGTGGTTGCAGTCGCGGCGCGCGATTCTGAGCGCGCCCGCGCCTTTGCGGCTACACACGGCATTGCTCATGCGGCGGCGTCTTACGACGAGCTGATTGCACGCAACGACGTCGACCTCATCTACAACGCCCTGCCGATCCCCTTGCACGAGACCTGGACCATCGCGGCGCTCGCGGCGGGAAAGCACGTCTTGCTGGAGAAGCCGTCTGCGCCAACGTCTAAAGCCGCGCAGCGTATGGTCGAGTGCGCCAAAGCGAAGGGCACGCGTCTCATTGAGGCCTTTCACTATCGCTATCATCCACTCTTCGAGCGCATCCTCGCACTCGCGGGGAGTGAACTTGGCGCATTGAAGCAAGCACATGCGGTGATTGACGTACCCGTGCCGCAAAGACCCGGCGAAATTCGTTGGGACCCCGCAATGTCGGGCGGCGCCCTCATGGACCTTGGCTGCTACCCCGTGCACTGGCTACGCACGCTCGGCGGCGAACTCACCATCGTGACGGCGGACATCACGATGGCGGCGTGCGGCGTCGACGAATCCGCATTGGTTCAATTCCGACTTGCGAATGGCGCCGACGCGAGCCTGCATTGCTCGATGGTTCCCCACGACCGTGGCCGCCTGACGACGCTCACTCTGACGGGGCAACGCGGTGAACTCTTCGTACGCAATCCGATCGCGCCACAGATGGGCCACGAATTGCGGTGGCGCCTTCACGGTGAAGCCGACTGGTGCGAGGAAACCGCCGTCATCACGACAAGCTATTTCCATCAATTGAGTGCGGTAGCTCTGGCGCTACGTTCCGGCGCCGCTCTGCCAACTGAGGGCGACGACATTGTGCAAAACCTCGCCGCACTCGAAGCGATTTACGAGGCGGGAGGTCACCCCCGCAACGAGCGATAGCACCTAGAAGGCCTGCAGTTTGCGAGCGGCCCCGACGTCCGGCGCGGCAAGGTCGGTATCTGGCCCGAAATACCGTAGGACGACGAGCGGCTCGGTTTGTGAGGTGTTCTGCAGCGTGACACCTTCACGCGCGGCCGTATCGGTGATGAAGAACTCATCGCGCGTCATGTCGTGGAAACCGATCAAGCTCGGCGAAGAAACCACCATCCCGTTGGCGCTGCCTTCGCCTTGAACGACAATCGCGCTTGATGCGCCCGGATCGTTCAAAGTCATCTTGGCCCCGGGATTGATCGTCAATTCACGAGCTGTGAACAGAAGTTGGCCCCGCACCCGGCCGTAGACAACCCACCGATCCATCCAACCTTCCGCATCTGTTTCCGCGACGGCGATTGGCTTTAGGTTGTGGTTTGCCTTGAAGTTCGGATCGACATTCGCTTCCCAGTCCAGTTGCTCGATCAGATAGTCGAGATCATCACGGTGCTCGTCCGGCACATCCTTCACGAGCAGCTCCCGGGCCACCTCGCGGCCTTCGCAGAGATTTTGATACATCGAGAACACATCGGAGCCCCATTGCGGCTCGTACGTGCACAAGGAGCCAGGCGCGTGAAGGATGCCAGGGCCCACTAACCACCCCTCTCCGGGCCTTAGAGTGTAGGCCACCGAGAGATCAAGGATGCGGTTGTCGCCACGCGCCCACATTTCCAGCGCGGCGCGAACGTCGCTCTTGGTGACGCCAGGAGACAGTCCATAGAATGTGTAGGGAAACGCGTTGGCGACTTGATTCATCTGCGGTGGAAAATAATACCCCTCGGGTTTTCCTTCCTGCCTCACGCGTTGCGCAAACGACTCATCTTGATGCATGTGCAGGGGGATTGGCCCCATATTGTCGAAGAACTTGGAATAAACCGGCCAGCGGCGATAACGCGCCCAGAGCCGCTCACCAACGATCGCCGCGCCGCGGGCGGCGACCGCGTCCCGCAGCGTGAACCTCGCATCACCGTCAACAACATAACTTAGGCCTTCATCATCGGTGCGGTTCTCGTTCGCGGCTTCGGTGGTGGAGCCGAACCATCTTTCGTCGATGCCGCCGCGATTGAGACCGAACGCGTAGAGATCGCGAGGATCCAATTTCAACCGCCGACCCGGATGCAGGAAGGACCGAGGCACCCAACACGGCGCGAGCCGCAAGAGCCCGCGGCCACGCTCCAAGGCTGTATCGACCGCGCCCTCGATCCCCGCTTCCAGTGTGCGCAAGGCGCGTACGTCATGGGTTTCCCGCGTCGTCATGGATGTCCCTCACTCGTATTCGGCGACGATCATTGCAAACATCTCCAGCCGAAGCGCCCGGAGGCGAGCCCCTCCGCCGACCTTCTCTAAAGCAAGGTCAGGCCCGTTCGGCGCGAGATAAGCGCGCCGGAATGAGCGTCCGTCTCGCGGACGAAGCGTGATGTCGATCGCTTCAATCGGAAGCACCGGCGACTCGGTTTGATAGTTGAGGAGCGACACGATCACGCGCTCTTCCTGCTCAAACGCCGTCACCCAGACGCAAGCGGGAGCGTTTGCTTCCACGCGCAGCGTCGCCGTCCCGAGGAAGTATTTGATCGCGCCTAGGAACAGCTTTTGAGAGGCGCCCTGTGCGGCTTCAATGTCCGCGGCAGCATAGATTGCCTCGCCGGCGCCGAACGCATTGCGCACGAGCGTGGGCGCATCAAGCCACATGCCGGGGGGCGAGCTATGAATGCTCGACCAATTCTCGTCCTCCACTGAACCAGAATGGGGATGTCCAAGGGGCAGCGTAAGTTTTGCCAGTACAGCGCCGCTCCCCGCGCTTACCCTCACCGCGCCCGTGCGCGCTCGCGCATCGAGTGTGTGAGTTAGCCGTCGCTGCGGCGCCAGCGCCTCGCGAACCCAGTCGCATGCCGGCTCGACATAAATGCTGCGTCCTTCTTCTTCCGCCTCAAACGACGCGCCGAACACGTCCGCCAGTGCGAAGTCCTCGCCTCGGGCACCCGATGCATCGGCAAGCGACGTCAAGCGACTGGCATAGATCTTTCCGCCGCCCGCGACGTAGCGGCGGACCGCCTCGCATTCCTCGGCGTCCATCCTCAGCACATTTGGCAGCACGACAACCCGATAGCGCGCCAACTCATCGATCTGCTTGCGGGTAATGACACCGAACGGAATGTGCGCCGCCTGCAGCGCTCCGCACGCGCCGCGAACAGAATGAAAATGTGGATAGTCGGTGGACCCGGATGTCGCCAGTTCAGCCAACTCAGCTCCGTCGTCGGCGAAACTCATCTTCGAGGCGCTGCTGAAGTAGACCGCCACCTCCTCTATTGGAACGCCGCCAAGGAAAGGCTCGTAAGGGGCCATCTTCGAAAAGGAGCGCGCGACGATGTCGAGGACAGCGGGATTGCTCGATCCGTCTGGGTCGCATGCAGCGATCGCTAGAAATGCGGCGCTATGGGCGATCGCCGCGAATGCGAGCAGGTCATGGTCTTCCTGGCTCTTCAGAGACTCATGCGCGGTTAGGTCAGAGGTCACTGTCGTCATGAACTCAATCGGGCGGCGCTCCGACAAGTTGAGCATGAGCTTGCAGACGACCAATTGTTCATCGCGTCCGCCGTAGAAATCCCCGCCCAGAAAGTCATGTCCGGTGGCGGATTCGAATCCCTGCGCGCGCGACCAATTGGCGACGCCCATCGCGAAATTGTGGTAGACGTCAATATCCTTGTGCGCTCGCACCAGGGCGCGCAGCTCATTCGCCCAATCCAATGTCCATCGTTCGCGCGCTGCTTGGAAATCACACCAAGAGCGCTCGCGCCAATTCAAACGCTCCGGAAACGATTGCCCGACCTCACCTTCAAAGCGCGTTCGGCAATGTTCGCAACAGCACACACCTGGCTGCCACATCATGTCGAAGAACATCGCGTCCACCGCATATCCGGTCACGATCTCTCGCGTTTGTTCGCGAACAAACGCCCGGTAACCTGGGTTATTTGAACAACATAGACCGTAGCGCGCGGCCGGTAGGGGCCCCATTCCGTTGCGCGTCACTTGTTCGAAACGCCATTCCGGATGCGACAAGTAAGCCCAATTGTTGAAGTGAACGCTGTAGTAAGCGCATACGGGAATGTCGCGCGCGTGCAGCGCCTCGATGAGCTTCGCCAATACGGCGGGGTCTCGCACACCGCGGTGCATGACGCCGGACGCAGTGGGCCAATTGCAAAGCCCGACGTGAGACTGAAAATAGATCATGGCGGCTTGCGCGCCTGACCTTTCGATTGCTCCGAGCAGCGTCGGAACATCAAATTTTTCAAGACATGCCGGATCCCAATCGGGAATGTGCGTGTCGATCAAAATGCGCCGATAAGATCGATCCGCCCAGCGCCTGCTGGCCCCCGTGACAAGCGCCCGATTCACGCCAAAGCAGCGCGCAAGGCCGCCGCCGCGTCGCTGAGCGCCCGGCGCCCCTGTGCGCTCTCGCGCGCGAACTGCGTGAAGCCGTGAAGGACACCCTCGTATTCTCGCGTTTCAACCGCCACGCCCGCGGCGCGCAATTTCTCCGCCAACTCGCGGCTGTCATCGCGCAAGGGGTCAATACCCGCGATTGCGATGAAGGCAGGCGGCAATCCGCTGAGATCCGCCAAAAGCGGTGAGGCGAGCGGATTGGCGCGGTCTGTCGCATCACGCAGATAGAGCGACATGAAGAAATCCAGCGCCTCCGTGCCCAAGCCGTAGCTTCCATCGCCGAAAAGGCGATAGGATTCCGCGTTGGTGCGCATCGCGTAGACGCCATAGAGCAGCACCAAGAATTTTGGCGGGATCAAACCTCGATCGCGCATCATCAATGTTGCGGACATGGCGAGGTTGGCGCCGGCGGAAGCCCCGCCAAGCGCGATCTTCCTTGCATCGATGCCAAGTGTTTTGGCGTGGTCATGCGCCCAAAGCGCAGCAGCGACGCAATCCTCGATCGGGACCGGAAACTTTACTTCCGGCGACAAGCGATACCCAACCGACAAGACCCGCACATTGCTCTCAAGCGAAACGCTTCGGCACGCGCGATCCTCGAAGCCGATATCGCCGATGACCCAGCCGCCGCCGTGAAAATGCACCAACAAGCCGCCGGATTCGGTCGCACCCTTGGGGACATACAAACGCGCCGGCAGTCCATGCACATCGTCCAATGTGAAGTCGCGCACTTCCGCCATCGGCGGGGGATCTTCGTTCCACACTGCGAAGTCAGCCGCGGCCCGCTCGCGCATCAGCGAAGGCTCGATGCTGGTCATCGGAACACGAGACGCCATGCGCTCGCGCATTCGCCGTGCAATTGGCGCCATCTCCGGGTCGAGGAGGTGATCGCAGGGCGCCGCCGCTGGTTCTGTGCTCATTTGCTCACCTCCACGCGACGCCCACCGAGGCCGCAAATCACCCAAGCAAAGTCTCGCAACATCCGTCAAGTTTTTTGATTGCCTTTGATCGTTTATGCACGCATCTTGACTGCATACGTCCCTGCGCCGCCTATGGGACGTTCGATGGCGAGGCCCGAAAATGCGCGAGAATTCAACCTCACTGCCTTTCGGGATCAAGGCGGGCTGGGCCATCGGTGAACTCGCCATCGCGGCGTTCGTCGTGCTGCAGATGGCCTTCATGCTCTATTATTGTACGGAGGCGCTGCACATCCCCCCCGCCATCGCGGGCCTTGCCCTTCTCATCCCCCGCCTGCTCGACGCATTCGCCGACCCTTTGATGGGCGCCATCTCGGACCGCACACGCTCCGGCCTGGGTCGGCGGCGGCTTTATTTGCTGATTGGCGCGCCGTTATTGGGATTAGCGTTCGCATCCGTCTTCTTTGTACCGCCAGAGGCGCCGCTGGTGCTCCGCGTTGGCTTGCTCGTCGCCGCCTTCATGGCCTCCAACGCGGCGGTGACAATTTACGAAGTGCCTTATTCGGCTATGGCCGCGGAGATGACCGATTCCTACAAGGAACGCACCTCCCTCACGGGCTACAAAATGTTCGCGGCGCGGCTGGGCGGGGTCGTCTGCGCGTTCTCGGCGCCGCTCATTTTTGGTTCACAGAACAACCTGACAGATGGCTTCCGGCTGCTGGGGCTCTGCGTCGGCGTATTTGTGCTGGTAACTGGTCTGTGGGCGTTCTTTGCGACCGCCAAAGCGCCGCGCATCGAACAAACGCCCCAACGCTTCAGCGTGCGCGAGGAAATCGCGGCCGTGCTGGAAAACAAATCATTCTGCTCGCTCTGGGTCGCGTTCTTGCTGCAAAATCTCGCCATTGGCGCCGCAGCCACCACGCTCATCTACTTCGTCACACAAGTCATGCGCGTGAACCCCCAGCAGGCTGGATTGTTCATGGCGTCCGGCGGCTTGGTGGGGCTGATCGCAACGCCCATTTGGATGGCGGTCGGCCGCCGCATCGGCAAACGTGTCGGATATTTTTGCGGGCTGGCGCTGGTGGCGGCTATGGCCGTACCCGCGCTTTTTCTTGCCCCAGGACAAGCAAACATCTTGCTCATTGTGCTGATCATCGCAGGCGCCGGCGACGCCGCGACGCAGTTATTCCCAAACGCAATGGCGCCTGACACGGTGGAGGTCGATGAATTGAAAAGCGGCCTGCGCCGTGAAGGCGCGATATTTGGCGCGTGGGGATTTTGCCGCAAGCTCGGCATGACCGGCGGCGCCTTTCTTGTGAGCTTAGCGCTTGCCGCGATCCACTTCGTTCCCGGCGGCGCGCCGGAGGCGCAACCCAGCGAAGCCCTAACCGGCATCCGGCTGATCTACGCTGCGCTCCCGCTTGGCCTCTGGGCCGCGACCATGCTGGCGTTCTCGCGCTACGATCTTACCGAGGCGCGCTTTGAAGCCATAAAGGCCGAAATCCGCGCAAGTGCTGGAGGCTCTCGATGAAGCGTTTCGGGTCCTGCTCACGGAGGCGCGCGATGAGCGCGCTTTTCGCAGTCCTCCTTGGCGCTTGCGCTTCTGCGACCGCGCCGAGCGCGCCTGACGCTGCTGGAGCTGTGTCCTATGCGCGAGCGGACTCCGCCCGCCTCGACGCCAAAAGCTACTTTGTGTCCTTTCCCGTGACCGATGGCGGGCGAACATGGAGCACCGCAGGAATTCTTCGCGTGCCCTACGCCTCTGGGACCCAACCGCGCCCCGCTATCGTGATCGTGCACGGCTCGGGCGGCGTCGACAGCCGCGGCGAACACTATGCTGCGGCGCTGAACAGTGCCGGCTTCGTCACGTTGGAGATTGACCTTTGGGCGCCGCGGCACGTGCGCAGCGCCGCCGAGAGGCCACGCAACGTCGGCGAGACACTACCCGACGCCTTTGCAGCTTTGCGATTCTTGAGTGAAGAGGCACACGACGTGGACCCCACGCGCATAGGCATTATGGGCTTCTCTTGGGGCGGCGTCGTCTCCATGCTGAGCGCCACCCAAGCCAACCGAGACCGTTACGCCACCGGCGCCCAAGCCTTTGCGGCCCACGCGCCGCTTTACCCTGTTTGCTGGATCTACAATCGCGCGCCTGGTTATGAGTTCACCGAACTGACTGGAGCGCCGGTTTTTATTCAAGCGGGAACCGCCGACGCTTACGACCGGCCTGATCGCTGCGTCACGCTACAGCAATCACTGCCACCAGCCACCCAGGCAATAGTCAGTGTCCGCATGCTTGACGGCGCCACCCACGCCTGGGAGCGGCGCGAGCCCGACGCGACGATCAACGATCCGTTCTCGCACGAGGGTCAGGGCGGCCCAGTCGACCTGCGCTTTAGTGAGCGAGCGACGCGCGCCTCAACAGAAGCCGCCGTGGCGTTCTTTGAAAACAGGCTGGGCAGCGTTAGCCGCGCACCATAAGTTGCGATGGGCCGCGATGGCCCGGCACGGGACGCAATTGCACGCTTTCGTCCAGAAGCTGAAGATCCCGGAAACGGGCGAACAATTCTCGGATCGCCGTCTGCCCTTCCAGGCGCGCCAACGGGGCGCCGAGGCAGATGTGTGCGCCGGCGCCAAACGCCAAATGTGGGCGGAGGGGCCGCGCGACGTCAAAGCGGTGCGGATCTGCAAACACTTCCGGGTCGTGGTTCGCGGCCAGCAGCGAAGTTGTGAGGACGTCGCCTTCGCGGAACGGACAATCGGCGACATCTCCGTCACGCGCGACAATTCTGTCAGTGGTCGTGACCGGTGGGTCCACGCGGAGCGCTTCCTCGATTATTGCGGCGACCAGACCGTTGTCTCGCAGTAGCTTTTCTCGAAGCCCCCCGTCGCGGAGAATGGCGAGCGTTGCATTTGAGATAAGATCGGTCGTCGAGAGATTGCCGGCGGTCAGCATCATGATGCAATGATCCACGATTTCTGCCTCACTCAGATCCGCGCCTCGCTCTTTGAGCGACAGCCAGTCGGAGATTAGGTCTGACGTCTTCGTCGCTCTCGCAACCTCCAGCCTGCCCCGAAAATAGACGAGCATCTCGCGGATTGCCTGCCAACGGCGCCCATCCTCTTCCTGTGTTCGGTAGGGATTGAAGCCAAGCGCCAGGTCATCGGACCATGCGCGCACCTTGGTGTGATCGTTTTGAGGCAAGCCGAGCAAGGTTGCGATTACGCGCACAGGAATAGGAATGGCGAATTGCGCCACAAGATCAAAGGCCACGCCGCCCGCTGGCAATGCGGTCACGACATCGCGCACAATCGCCTCAACCACCGGGCGCGCTTCACGCACGCGCGCAAGAAACGCGCCAACAAGGGTGCGCAAGCGAACGTGGTCTTCGCCGTCCTTGAAGATGAGCACTTGGGCTCCGTTCCTGCGCTCAACAATGTCTTTGGGCGGCGCATCGTACGTCCCTGCCACGGCCGTGCCAGCGCCGGCCCGCGATCTGTCGCGCAGCAGCGTACGATCCTGCAAGACACGTCGCACCGCGCCATGGCACACCAAGAAGTACTGCTTCTGCGTCTCATCCCACGCAAACGGCCCCTGCTCACGGAGCGGGTCCAGACGCGCGTGCGGCCTACCAAGATAGGCCGGGCAAATCTCAGAGAACTCCCGCCCATCTATTCTATTGGCAGGTTGGGGCGATACTTTAATGGTCGGATCGTCAGGCATCACGCGATTTCCAGGGGGTGGTTAGTTCGCCGCGATAACGACTTGCACGCCTGCCTTTTCCAACATGGCGCGATCCTTCGCGCCGATTCCGGCGTCGGTCACGACAATGTCGATCTCACTGAGCGGGCATAGAACCAGCCCGGTCCTACGTTCGAACTTGGAGCTATCGGCGAGCACGATGAGCTTTTCGGCGCGCGCCATAAGCCGGCGTTCTGCTCGGATTAGAATTGAATCCGCTTGCATCAGCCCCATAGGCGAGAGCGCTTGCGCGCCCATCAACATCTTGGAGGCAAAGCACTCGGAGGTTCCATCGTCCTCATAGGGCGACAGAATAATACTTTGCTCGCGAAACACCTCTCCGCCTGGCACAAGCAGACGCGTCCGCGCCGAGAGCAACAATTGTTCAATGATCGGCAGCGAATTGGTCAGCACCTGCAGATCCAAATCGGCGAGGTAGGGACACAAGAGCGAGGTTGTTGATCCACCATCGATCACAAGCGTTTCGCCCTGCTCAATGAGTTGAGCCGCCGCGCGTGCGATCGCGCGCTTTTGCGGAATGTTGATCTGTTTGTTGCGGGCGAGCGGTGTGCCAGAGAGGTGAGACGCCTGCGTCTCGGGCCGTTCGACGCCGCCATGAACGCGCTTCAAAGCGCCATCTTCGGCCAACCGTCTAAGATCACGCCTGATGGTCGCCTCGGAGGCTCCCACCAGATTTTGGAGTTCTTGCACCGACGCAAACGGCTCTTGCGTCAGCCGATTGAGAATCTCCCGCCGCCGCTCACTTTGACGCATCGCGTTCACCTTCGCTCAATTGCGGGACCGATCCATGAATTTCTTGCATCTGCCGTCGGTTCGATCCGGGAAATAGTTGGACATCCCCCACCACGCAGAATCCTGGCGGCGCCGCCAGCACCCCATCCATTGCGGTGGGAAGAGATATGTCGATATCAATTGAAGCGCCCGCACGCTGCATCGACACGGTCACATCGCCAAGTCGCGTCGGATGAACACCCCTGGCGAAATCCAGGTCACCCAAATAGGGCGCAATTCGCGCGCGCGCAAAGCCCGGCGAACTTGGCGTTACGCCAAGCACGTGACGTGACAATTGCCATGTTGGCGAAGAAGAAAAGCCGTGCGCGAGGCTAGTGTGGGGCTCGAAACCCTCCCAAAGGCTGGTCGCGCCAGCAGCCAACATGGCGCCGTAACGCTCCCGCATCAAAGCGAGCGCAAGATCAAGGCGCCCAGCTTTGGCAAGAGCCGCATAGACAAAGTGGCTAAAGAACGTATTGGCGAGCACGATGTCGGTGGCCGCGTCGAACGGCTCTCCGCTCATCGTCACCGGCGGCGCCGGCGTCAATCGGAGTTGCGCGCGGTCGCCGATTTCAGCGGCTATGCGTTCCATACGATGAGAGTCCAATTGGCCCCACAAGATCATAGCCGCATTCGCATGCTGAGAGCAGCGCGCCTCACGCAGGCCAGTCGCGGGATTTACACTATCGACGTAAACACCGCGCTGTTCGTCCCAATGCGATTCCAAGGCGCGCTTTAGGCTTGTGACTTTTGCCTCCAGGCGAGCGGCCTCGTGGGGCCACTCAAGCGCCCGCGCCAGTCGCGCGGCAACGCCAAACGCGCCCAACAATTCGGCGTTCAATACTGTCGCATAACCAGTTCGCCCAACCGCAGCCCAATCTTGAAAATGCCAATACGGCAAGTCCGCGATGCGACCATCCTCCCCCTGCAAGGCTTCAAACCAGGAAAGCGCTTTCAGGAGTGTGGGAAACACCTCCCTCAATAGGGCGCCATCGCCCGAATACTCAAAATGGTCGGCGACGTTGAATATCCATTGCAGGGTGAAATCGGGAATGAGCCATCCAAATCGACGATGATCGCCAGGCGCAAACATCTCCAGCAACCCATCCGTCCGCTGACTTTCGGCCGCCGATACTAGGAAATGATGATTGAGAGGGTGAATGTTCGAGCCGAACGCCGCCTCTCCGGCCAAGTGTTCGACCGTCGCATCGCCGAGCCATTGGCGCTGCTCACGCGAGGGGCAATCAACCCACCCATCATGCATGCAAAGTTCAATCGTGCGCGCACCGAGCGACCACAATCGCGTCAGCATCGGATCGGAACACTCAAAGTGGCCACGCCGCAGAGCCGGAAATCGCGTCGTGACTACAGCGACACTGTTAATACGCACGCCGGCCGGCGCGTGGCGCACCGTAAGTTGAAGCCAGCGCACGGCGTCCCACTCAAAACTCTCGAACGTCTGCGCGCCAGCGCGCGCTGTATATCGCGTGACATGCGCGTCCAATCCGAGCAGCGGTTTGCGCTCTATCCGTGCATCAGGCGCTATACCTTCCGCCTCGTACTCCCCGGGCAGACGTTCTGAAACAATGATGTCAAATTCTTCTCCGCCCTTGGCGTCAATTTCGATGCGCGGACGCCCCGCCTGAATCTCACCGAAGTCGAACAGCAGCACCGCGCCACGCCCTTCCTCTGTGGCGATGTCTGCACCGCCCACTAGAATCGGCGCACAGAGCGCGAGGCGTTCGGGACTCGTTGGCCCAAGCGGCTCCTCGTAGGCCTGCTGTGAAATCGGAAGCTCAACTGTGTGGGATTCGCGCGCCCACACCAACCGAACAGGCGCTACGATCTCTTCTGCTTGATGCGGCATCAAGGATGGTTTGAGCATCGGGAAAGGCCGCGTAACAGCGCCGCCGAACCGCGCCTCGGGACCTCCGCCCCCTGCGGTCAGAATTTGAACGGCCTCCCAAGCGCCATCGTCGAACGTTGGATCGAGCCAATCCTCGGGGAAACGGCGCGCGTCGAAATCCTCAACGAACCCCAAGCCCGAGTTCACCTGCGGCGTGTCCCGCCGCCAGGCATCACATTCCAATGCGCGCCATTCTTCATCGGTCGATACGCTGGCGCCGATGCCGCGCCCCGAGACTCTGCCATCGAGCCACAAAGCTCCATCGCCAAAGGTCGAGCGCCAATGCCCATGCACACCCTCATAGAAGGCAGTGTCCGCGCCATAGGTGTGAACCAGCACGCCGATGATGTTTTCGCCGCGGCGAAAGCAAGAGATGCCTTGGTAGGTGTCATAGCGCTGGTGGAGCGGTGAACATCGGACAGGCCCGCGCCCCAACCGGAGGCCGTTCACGAACAACTGGTACTTACCATCGCTGGTGATCTTCAACGCTGCCTCGTCGGGGTCGAAGTCGAGATCAACACGCCGCCGAAACAGGAACCAGCGATTCAGCCCGTCGGTGCGGGGAGCGACGCCGCGAATTGCTGCGAAGAAGCCATCTGGATCGATCGCCTGCTTACTTGTCCAGATGAAGGGCGCGGTTGGCATTGGGCTCGCGCGCTCCGGCCTCAACGCGTGAAGGCGGTTACATTGCCGCCGTCAACATTGAGGATATTGCCGGTCGACTTCGAGGAGCGAGCGCTTGCGAAGAACGCCACCGCCTCAGCAACGTCCTCCGGCAAGACGGATTGTTGAAGCAAGGATCGTTTGCGATAATGTTCTTCAAGATCGCCTTCCTCAATTCCGTATGCGGCCGCGCGTTCGGCGCGCCAATTGCCATTCCAGATTTGGGATCCACGCAACACTGCGTCTGGGTTGACGGCATTCACGCGAATGTTGTGCGGCGCACCTTCGAGCGCCAAGCAACGCGCCAAGTGCAATTCGGCGGCCTTGGCGGACGCGTAAGCCGCCGCCCCAGGCGTCGCCGCAAGCGCGTTCTTGGACGCCACGAAAACGATCGAGCCCCCGCCCTGTTCCCTCATCACGCGGAACGCCTCGCGAGACGCCAAGAAGTAGCCATCGCCTAGCACCGCGAATGTCTCGCGCCATTGATCAAGCGAGGTCTCTTCAATCGGCGCAGAGGCGGCGAGACCCGCATTGGCGACAAGTATGTCGAGCCCGCCAAACTCAAGCGCACAGGTGCGAAATGCCTCAGTCATGCGCGCTTCATTGGTCACGTCGACGCAAATTCCGGCCACCCGATCGGCGCTGCTGCGTCCGCGCAAGTGTGACATCGCCGCCGTCAATGACTCTTCCGCGCGGTCGACGAGGAACACATTGGCGCCGTCCGCCAGCAAGCGTTCGGCGACCGCGCGGCCAATGCCGCCCGCACCACCCGTGATCAACGCGATGCGGCCCTCCAGAGGCAAAGGCGGCGGCATGCGCTGGAGTTTTGCCTCTTCAAGCAGCCAGTATTCTATATCGAAGGCTTCTTGCTCAGGCAGGCCACGGTATCGCGACACGGCTTCTGCGCCGCGCATGACGTTGATGGCGTTGATGAAGAACTCACACGCAACACGCGCCGTCGCTTTGTCTTTGGCAAAGGACGCAAGCCCGATTCCGGGCAGAGCTACCAGCACCGGGTTGGGGTCACGCATGGCAGGACTATCGGGCCGGCGGCATCGCTCATAATATGCCGAGTAATCCTTCCGATAATTCTCCACCGCAATGGCCGTTTCTGGGCGACTAAGATCCGGGCTGATCACAAGCGGCCAAATTTTGGTGCGTAAGAAGTGGTCGGGGCACGAGGTGCCGATCGCCGCCAAGCGCTGCAGATCCTTCGAGCAAACAAACTCCAAGACTTCTGCGGAGTCTACGAAATGAGCCGTTTTGCCACTCACTCCGCTCACCATCGGACGCAAAGTGATCAACACTTCGCCTGCCTTGGCGCGCCTTTCCGCATTCGCGAGTTGCGCCACAGCGCCTCCGCCGAAAGCTGCTTTACGCGCCAGCCGTATGTTCAGAACGTCAGCGGCCTTTGCGATCGTTGCGATCGTGTTTTCGTAGCACGCTCGGGCGCTCTCGCCCCAGGTAACCAAGCCATGGTTCGCTAAGACGACGCCCCTCAGATTCGGGTCTCGTCGCACGAGGGCCGCGAGTTGGCGCGCAAGCTCCCATCCCGGCCGCCGCCAAGCCAACCACCCGATCTCGCCACCAAACACATCCTGGGTAAGCGCCTCTCCATCCTCTGCTGCCGCAAGAGCGGTGACAGAATCGGGATGCATATGGTCGATGTGCGCATAAGGCAGCAAAGCATGCAGGGCTGTGTCTATAGACGCGGCGCGCGGATTCGATTTGAACGTGCAGTGCGAGAGCATCCCGCTCATCGCGTCTTCTTGCTCAGGCCCCTTGTAGCGTGCGTCGAGCGCCAAGAGCCTGGCGAGATCCAAGGTGGCGAATCCGCCTGCGGCGATCGTGCCCAGGTCTCCTCCTGACCCCTTGACCCACAAGACCGTTATAGGCTCACCCGTCAGCGGATCGCGATCTTCGACCTTGGCGGAGGTGTTGCCGCCACCGTAATTTGTCACCGCCAAGTCCGCGCCCAACAAGCGGGAGCGATAGATGAGTTGCTCGGCTTCGCTCTCGCCGGCGCACGCCTTGTCGGTCCAATGCGATGCTGGCGTCGCCAAAGGCGTTGAGGCCATAAGGGTCGCCCCATCCATACCGATCTCTCCAAATGCCGCCTACGCAGCAGCGACCTTACCCTTCAAACCGATCATAGACAATCATCCAAGCTCCATTTACGATCTCTTTCGATCAATCATTCAGCATACCCATGGGGAAAGCGAATGCGGACAAGGGCACTTGTGGCGACGTCTTTGGCGGCTGTGCTCGCCGCCTGCGCGACAGCGCCTCCTGTAGCGCTGTTGCGGGACCCCGCCACGTCGCCGTTGGGCCCGTACTCGCAGGCCGTGGCGGCGGGTGATTTCGTGTTCATCTCTGGAATCATCGCATTCGATTCAACAACAGGGACATTTGCCGCGCCTGAGATCGGTCCTCAGACAACGCTGGCGATTGCCAATCTGGAATCGCTGCTTCGCGCCAACGGCCTGTCCCTCGACGATGTCGTCAAAACGACTGTCTTTCTGCGCAACCCGAGCGACATGCCGGGCATGAACGGCGTCTACGCCGAACGCTTTAGCGCCCGGCCGCCGGCGCGCACCACCGTGCCCGGCGCCGATTGGGGCAGGCCTGACATTCTGATCGAAATCGAGGCCATAGCAGTCAGGCAACAAAGACATTAGCAGCCCACTTAAGCCGCCCACTTAGACGGTCGCCACGCGACGAGAGCCCGGCGCGCCCTAGCGCGAGACGGCGATCGTTCACTTCAAATGGCCGCCAACAAACTGCGCCGCTTCCTCATCGCCGACGATCTCAAGCGCGTCTGCCGGCAGTGCGCGGGCTTGGATCGCTTCAATCTCTTCCGGCGGCGCGTTCAACCATTCTTCACAGGCGGCTTGGTCGGTTAGTACAACGGGCATCGCCTTAGCGTGCACTGGCCGAACAAGGTCGTTCGCGTCCGTCGTCAAGAAACCGAACAGCACGTGGTCGCCTTCATTCGGCTCTTTCTTGGAGCCGTAATCGCCGTACCAGACTCTGTAGAGGCCGGCGAAGTACGCAACGCCCCGGTCGCGCGGCGCGAACCACCGAATCTGTTTCTTACCTTTCGGCGAGGCGTCTTCGTATTCGCTGAAGGCTGTGAACGGCACAATGCATCGATGCGCGACGCCCAAGACACTACGCCAATGGTGTCGACGGCGGACGCGATGAGCCGCTCGGGGCGAGCCGCGGTCTAAGCATTCCGGCCTCTGCTCTGGGATGGTTCTCGGTAGCGATGCGACCGGCAACTTTGGGCCATCCCCAGCCGCCGAGACACATCCTTACGTACGGCTCGCACCGCGTCCACATCAGACACCGCGCCTCGCGGATCGGACATTCGCAAACCACGCCTCCGCTTGCGATTGCGGGTTGGCACAGCGTCGCTAAGCCTCTGAAAAATCAGAGACGCAGGTTTGGCAGTTTTCCGCGTAAGTTTCTGAAATCGCGGCGCCAGGGTGATCTCTCCGGGGTCGCCACG
>JADLHI010000006.1 GCA_020848895.1 Hyphomonadaceae bacterium | reverse complement strand
CGCGAATGGCCGGTGCATTTCGGCGCTTACGTCGAATACGAGGTGAATACGCAGGACGGCCCGGATGGGCTCGAACTCAAATTGCTGATGCAGCGTGAGCGCGGCCCGCTCAATCTCACGCTCAATCTGATCGGCGAACGCGAGATCGGCAGCGGCTCGTCCGACGCTTGGGAATTCGGCTACGCCGCCGAAGCGGGCTACGCCTTGAACGAGGATTTCGCGCTCGGCATTCAAGGCTTCGGCGATGCCGGCACGGACGATGATTTTGGCGAACTCGGCGATCACGCTCACTATTGGGGGCCATTCGCGCAATTCGAACTCGCGCACCTCGGCGAGGGCGAAGTAGAACTCCAGCTTGGCTATCTGGTCGCCACGGGCGAGTCCGAAGCAGACGGCCAGTTCCGCTTCAAGCTGGAGTACGAATTTGGCGACGACGACTAAGCCGGCCCTCCTCGTTCATCCATCGCTCGGCTTTTTCGAAACACGCCTCGCGGGCGATTACGAGGTTGTGCACTGGCCGACGGATCGCAAGGACATCCGCGCCGCCGTCACTATCGGCCATGTCGGCATTTCGAATGCGATGATCGATGCGCTGCCAGAATTGAAATGTATTGTTTGCTTCGGCGTCGGCGTTGACGGCATCGATCTGGCTTACGCAAAGCAGCGCGGCGTCGCCATCACGCACGGGCGCGACATCAATCACGAGGACGTCGCCGACGTCGCCATTGGCCTCATCATCGCGCGCTTCCGGCTCTTCACCGAAGGCGAGAAAGTGCTGCGTGACGGCGCCTGGACGCCGCCGCTCGCCGTGCCGCCGCAGAAACGCTTGCGTGGATCGAAGCTCGGCATTGTCGGCATGGGCGCGATCGGCGCGGCGATTGCGCATCGCGCCGCCGCGTTCGGCATGGACATCAAGTGGTACGGCCCGCGCGGCAAGCCAGATGTGAAATACGCTTACGAACCTGATCTCCTCAAGCTCGCCGAATGGTGCAGCGTGCTTGCCGTCGCCGCGCGCGGCGATAAGACCACGGAAGGCATTATCGACGCCGACGTGATCAAGGCCGTCGGCAGCGATGGCGTGATCGTCAACATTTCACGCGGCGTCGTGATCGACGAGGATGCGCTGATTGCCGCACTCAAGTCCGGCGCCCTCGGCGGCGCGGGGCTCGATGTATTCATGCAAGAACCCACGCCGGTCGAGCGCTGGAAGAATGTTCCTAACACAACGCTGACGCCCCATCTCGGCGGCGCGACGCGCGAGGCGCTCTACCAGGGATCTCAGAACGTGCTGGAAAATCTCCGGCGCTTCTACGCGGGCGAAGAGCTGCTGACGCCGCTCAAAGACTAACGCGCCGGAACCTGCTCGCGGGAACTTTGTTTCTCCCTATGCGCAGGCTTTGGAGAGAGCAAATGGCAGAGCGTGAAGGTGGCGGTTCTTCGCCGTGGGTTGCGTTTTTGGCGGGGATTATTCTGGTGGCGGTCGTTGCGTTCGGTGTGGTCGCCTACACCGGCGGTTTGCAGCAGCGGGAAACGGCGCAGCTTGAACTCAACATGCCGGACGTGAAGATAAATCCGCCGGACATCGATCTGCCGGACCCGCCGCCGGCGCCGACGCTGCCACCGAGCGCCGAGCAAGCGCCGGCCGAAGCGCCGAGCACCTAAGGCGCAAAATAGTGAGGGCGGCGGATGGCTCCGCCGCCCTCTGTCGTTCGACGATTTCTTCGCGAACTAGCGCAGCTCGAACGTCACATTGACGCTCACCCGCGTTTCGATTTCGCCCGGCGAGATTGGCGGCGGCGGCGCGGCTTGATCGGCCATCGCAAACCGCTCGACCGCGACCGGCATCGGCGGCGAATAGCCACCGCCTTCACTAACCGAGACGATGCGATTCACGCGCAGACCCAGCGCACTGGCGTAGAGTTCAGCACGGCGGCGTGCTTCCGCGATCGCATCGCGGCGCGCAATATCGAGCTGCGCGTCCGGATCGGCATGCGAGAACGAAACGCCGTTCACTGTATTGCCGCCGGCGCCGACAGCGGCGTCGATTACACGCCCGGTGTTGTTGATGTTGCGCACCTTCACGGTGACGCTGTTATTGGCCTGATAGCCGGTGATGCGCGGCTGCTGGCCTTCGACGTATTGTTGTTGCGGGTAGACCGAGACGTTCGACGTCTGGATGTCGCGCTCGGCAATACCGGCGCGGCGCAAGGCGGCATTGAGCGCGGTCATCCGGCGCGCATTCTCCGCCATCGCGGCCGCCGCGGTTTGGCCTTCCGTCGTGACACCGAGATTGATCGTCGCCATGTCTGGGCGCGCTTCGGATTTGCCATCGGCGCTGATACTGAGCAGCGTGCCTTCCGCCAGCACGACCTGTCCGGCGGTTTGAGCTTCGGCCGCGGGCGGAACAGCCGCGGCGGCCAGAACGGCGAACGCCGCCGCGGCTTTCATCACTTGCATTGGAATAGTCTCCGTCATCCCTCGTCGCGCAGAGGTAGCGGGCCGGGCGCCCAAATTACGGCAAGGTCAGGAT
>JADLHI010000005.1 GCA_020848895.1 Hyphomonadaceae bacterium | reverse complement strand
GTTGATGCCGGCTGCAACAACGCCCTGCCCGTGCAGCGCCGCCTCGCGCTGCGCGAGATCTTCGCGGATGTGTTGCGGCAGTGGCGTTTGCGGACCGAGCCCGCCTTCAGTCGAGGCGCAAGCAGCCAGGGCGAAAGCCGCAAACAGAATAGCACGCATGAAGAACGTCTCTCCCTAGTTTGCGGCGATCTAAGTCGCTCTGGCCTGAACGGCGGCTGAGGTGCGCGTTATGAAGCGCGCGGCGCCATCACCATGACGACTTGGCGGCCTTCGAAACGCGGCTCGTGCTCAACCTTGGCGATGCCATCGAGTTCCTGGCGCATGCGCTCCAGGAGATCCATGCCGAGATTGGTGTGCTGCATTTCGCGGCCACGGAAGCGAAGCGTGACCTTCACCTTATCGCCCTCTTCGAAGAAGCGATGGATGGCCTTCATCTTCACTTCGTAATCGTGGTCGTCGATGTTCGGACGAACCTTGATTTCCTTAAGCTCGACGCGCTTGGCCTTCTTGCGCGTTTCGGCCTTCTTCTTCTGCTCCTCGAACCGGAACTTGCCGTAGTCGAGAATCTTGCAGACGGGCGGATTCGAATTGGGCGCCACCTCGACCAGATCGAGGCCAGCTTCGCGGGCTGCATCGAGCGCCGCTGAGATCGGCATTTCGCCTTGCTTCTCTCCCTCTGCATCGATGAGGAGCACGCGGGGCGTTCCGCGGATATCCTCGTTGACCCGCGGGCCATCCTTTGAAGGGGGCGGCGCGGCGTATGGACGTCTGGCTATCGGGCATTCTCCTGTAGCTGTTGATAAAACGCGGTAAGGCCGCGCCCTTTCGGACGCGGACTCACGCTCTGAATATTGCTTTTCATTGGCTCCGCATCAAGCGGTAGCGGCTTGGCGATAAACGCCGCAGTTCTTGAGCTGGCGATCCACCTGGTCCACCGGTAGGTCGGCGATCACGGCGGCGGTGAATTCCACAACCCCGCTGCGGCCGCGGGGCGCCGCGGGCGGCCCCTTCGTGCTCGAAGACAGGAACACCAAGCACGGGGCGCCGGCGGCGGCGGCCACATGCATCAGTTCGACGTCGTCACCGACCGCGAACGACGCCCGCTCGGCCAGGGCGATGCACTGGAAGAGATCAGGACGGGTGACGAGGTTCTTGGCGCGCGGCTCGGCCTTGGCGATGGCGGCGCCGATGGGGCGCTCTTCCGAGGCGCCCAGCACAACCGGTGTAACCCCATTGCCAGCGATGCGCTGCGCCAGCTCGACGTATTTGTTCTCCGGCCAACGGCGGTTGGCCTCGGCGTCCGACCCGCGCGGCAGGAGCAGCACGTAAGGGCCACGGATGCCGAAATAGTCAGGCAACAGCCGTGGCGCGTCGCGCATCGTGCTGCGCAGCCAGGTCAACTCCGGCATCAGCGGCGCGTCGCCAAGCCCGGCCTTGGCCAACTGAGCGCTCATACGATCGAGCGGATGCATATGCACGCGGTCGGGATCGAGGAATGCGTGGCTCGCGCCGGCGATCGGGCCCGACCATTTCGGCGGCCACGGGCGCAGACCCTGGAAATAATTGTTGGTCCGGCTCGATCCTTCGAGGTCGTAGACCATGTCGTACTTGGCCGCGCGCAGACGCTTAATCAGATTGGTGATCGCTTGCGGTTCAGTCGGCTTGCCGTCGGCTTCCACGGAATCGAAATACGGCGCCTTCTCGGCAAGTTCTTTGGTGACTTCGGTCGTCAGTAGGGTGATGCGCGCGCCGACATGCTCTTCGCGAATCCGTTTCGCGGCGGCGAGCGCTTGAATGAACGTGGAGATGCCGCCGAGCTGGATGACCAGCACGCGCTTGGCGCTTGTATCGCCTTCGGCTTCGGCAGCTGGCTTGCGCCAGATCATTCCACTTCTCCTAAAGCACCGGTTGAGCGGGCGCTTTCGCAGCTTTGCGGGAGTCCGCTTCGCTGAGAACCCGTTGGTAAACCGCTAATGTGGCCGATTGCAGGGCAGTTTTTGAATAAAGCGCCCTCACCCGCTCCTGGCCTTTTCGTCCCATTTCAGCGCGTTTTTCCGCTCCCGAATCGATCATTCGCTCAATGGCGCCGCAGAGCGGTCCGGCCGCGCCTGCTGGCACGAGGAAACCTGTTTGGCTTTCGACGACCGTTTCGGTGTAGCCGCCGAGGTTGGAGGCAATAACCGGAACGCCCATCGCTTCAGCCTCGACGGCGCCGCGTCCGAAAGCTTCAGGTTCGATGACGGGAAACACCGCCATGTCCGAAGCCGCGAACGCCAAAGGCATCTGCCTCAGGTGGCCGACCATCGCCACAACCTGTTGCAGCTTTCCGCCTTGAATCGCGGAAAGCATTTCCTGGGTGTAAGCGCGCCGGCCTTGATCGTCGCCCGCGAGAATGACTTTGACCGCGTTTGGACGGCGCTCATTCAGCAAACGTACCGCCTCGATCAAGACCATCTGACCTTTCCAGCGCGTAAGACGCGCGGGAACAAGTATGACGCATTGATTGGGAGCTACGCCCCATTTTGTACGTAACGCCGCGATTTCTTCGGCGCTGATATTCGCCGGATCGAACACGTCGAGATCGACGCCGCGCGGGATCGCGGTGACGCGCTCGGGCATGACGTCGTGATGCGCGAGCACGTGTTCGCGCGTGAATTCGGAATTGGCGATGATCGCGTCGCCGCGGGCCATCACTGAATTGTAGAACGTCTTCACCGGCGATTTTGCGTTGTAGATGCCGTGATACGTGGTCACGAACGGCACACCCGCCATGCGCGCGGCCAGCAGCGCACTCCAAGCCGGCGCGCGCGAGCGTGCATGGATGATCCGCACGCCGCGCTTCTTGGCGATCGACGCAAGCTTGAACGCGTTGGCGATCACGGTGATCGGATTTTTGGATGCTGCGGGAATGCGGATCAATTCGCCGCCGGCCGTCTTGAGGTCCGGCTCAAGACGACCGCCGGCGCTAGCAACCAAAGCGAGCCCCCCGGCGCGGCTGATTGCCTCCGCAATTTCAAGCGTAGTCCTCTCGACCCCGCCAGCGTTAAGCTCAGGAGTTACTTGCAGAACCGTCAGGTTGTGACCTTCTTGCAATGCTCGCCGTTTGCCCGTTGCCCGCCCGTCTCGGCTAAACCCGTGTTTGATAACGGTTTTGCTTAACAAGGCGCTTAGATTCATTAAACGCGCGGTATTGCGCGAGTTTTCCTCGCCCGCGCGCCTCGGAGTAGAGCGATGCCCTTCGGCCAAATCGAGGCCCTTCAGCATCAGGGCGTGCAGCTCGCCTACGAGCGGATCGAAGGCGCCGCGCCAACGTTTGTCTGGCTTGGCGGCTTCAAATCGGACATGGCCGGGACCAAGGCGCAGACGTTGGCGGACTGGGCCGCCGGAGCCGGCCAAGGCTTTGTTCGGTTTGACTATTCCGGCCATGGCGTGTCGGGTGGGAGGTTCGAGGACGGGTCGATTTCGCGCTGGCTGGGCGACACGCTGGCCGTGCTTGATCAACTGACGAACGGCCCGCTAGTGCTAGTCGGATCGTCCATGGGAGGCTGGCTTTCGCTGCTGGCGGCGCGGGCGCGGCCGGAGCGGGTGAAGGGCCTCCTCCTCATCGCCCCCGCCCCGGACTTTACCGAGCGGCTGATGTGGCCGGGCTTCACCGCCGAGCAGCAAGCCAAGCTCTTGCTCGACGGACGCCTCGAACTACCCTCGCAATACGCGCCCGAGCCCAACGTCATCACCCGCGAAATGATCGAGGACGGCCGCCGCAACCTCATCATGACCGGCCCCATCGCCTTCGACGGCCCGGTTCGCATAATGGCCGGCGGCGCGGACCCAGACGTACCGCTTGAGCACGTCATGGAGTTGGCGAAGCTCCTCGATGGCGAAGACCGCCAAGTCCAGATCATCGCGGACGGGGATCACCGCCTTTCACGGCCGCAAGATTTGCGGCAGCTTGTAGCCATTGCTTCGGAGCTGCGGCTCGCGCGCTGAGCGAACGGCTTGGATTTGCCCAATCTTTGGGGCATCGGTGAAACCAGCTCTTTGGGGACCCTGCGGGAGAAACGTCGTTCATGTCCATCGTTGCCGCCCTGCTGCTGCCGCTCGTTATGGCGCAATCGTCCGCTGTGCCGACTGGCGCGGTGGCCGAGCGTTTCTCGCAATGCGTGGCAATGACCGAGCAAAACGCTGAACGTGCTTATGAAGAAGCGATGGCTTGGGCGGCCGAAACCCAATCGGTGTATGCCTATCGCTGCGCTGCGATGGCGCTGATTGCGCAGAACCGGTACGACGATGGGGCAACGCGCCTGCAATCGCTGGCGAGCGCGGTGAATCCCGAAAACACCGGTTTACGCGCCGCGCTTTGGTCGCAAGCCGGCAATGCGTGGTTGCTCGCGCGCGAGCCTGGCAATGCACGCAGCAATTTCACGCGGGCCATCACCGCGCTTCAGGCCGACCCGCAGCAATTGCCGGACCTGCTCATTGATCGCGCCCGCGCCTATGCGATGGAACGCGATTGGCGCCCCGCCGAAGAAGACCTTTCACGCTCGCTCGACATTCGTCCCGACAATGCGCTCGCGCTACGCCTGCGCGCCGCCGCGCGGATGAACCAGCGTTCGTACGAACTGGCGGAAGCCGACGCGCGCGCGGCCATCCGGCTGGAGCCGACGAACCAGGAAAACACGCTGGTGCTGGGCGATATCCGCGAGAGCGTTCGCATCGGCGCGCCCTTCGAACGTAATTAGCGTTTCGCTTTTCTTCGACGGAGTTCGTCCAGCCGCCCGTTCATCTGGGGTGAGGGCTGCTTCGTCGGAGGCGACACGTGAATTTCAAAGCTATTCTTGCAGGCGCATTTGTGATGGTCGCGGCCTGCGCGACGCCCGCGGCGGCGTGGACCCAAATCGGCGTTCGCGAAGTGCGCGACCGCACCGATCGCGACGTGATCCACGCCAACGGTCCGCGTCAGTTCGAGCGCATCAAGCTCTGTGTCTATCGCAACCCGGTGCACTTCTACGATCTGGACGTGTTTTACCGGAATGGCGGCCACCAGGACGTCTCTGTCCGCGCCCGCATCAACCCGGGCGAATGCACGCGCGCGATCGATTTGAACGGCGATGACCGCAACATCACGCGCGTCGCGATGGTTTATGAAGAAACCAGTTTCCGCCGCCGCACGGCGACCGTGCGGCTGTT
>JADLHI010000004.1 GCA_020848895.1 Hyphomonadaceae bacterium | reverse complement strand
TGAGCGCGCGCGCCCTCTCCGCGCCGCTCTGATGGAGGGTGAGAATGCGTCAAATTTTCAATGGCTTGGCGATGGCAATCGTTGTCAGCGCCGGCTTGGTCGCGACAGACGCGGCCGCGCAAAACGGCCGTCCGCGCGCCACGCAGAGCCAAACGCCAAGCGTGCCGCGCTGCGCCCAGAGCCTTGGCACCATTTCGATCCAGAACGGCGACACCTATCAGGGCTGGCGCCAATACAATCTCCAACCGCCAGCGGGCCTCCTGCGCGTCGTGGTGCTGCAATCGGGCTGCTTCACCATTGTTGAGCGCGGCACCGGCCTTGAAGCCGTGCAGCGCGAGCAAGCGCTCGCGGGCGGCGGCCAATTGCAGCGCGGCTCCAACGTCGGCGGCGGCCAGGTCCGCGCGGCTGACTATGTATTGCTCGCGGACGTCGTCGCATCCGACAACAATTCCGGCGGCGGCGGCTTCGGCGCGGCGCTCGGCGGCGCGGTTGGCGGCACCATCGGCGGCGTCATCGGCGGCATGGGCACGCGTTCGCAAACGGCGCAAACGACGCTCTCGCTGATGAACGTGCGCACGTCGGAAACCTCGATCGTCACTGAGGGCAACGCGCAGAACCGCAACATCACCTGGGGCGGCGCCGGCTTCCTCGGCGGCGGCGGCGCGGCGCTCGGTGGCTACACCGATACGGAAATCGGCCGTGTCGTCACCGTCGCCTTCATCGACGCCTACACGCAAATGGTCACGCAGCTCGGCGGTGTCGATACCAGCCAATCGGCTGCAGCGGCAGCGCCACAACGCACGTATCGCACAACGCAAGCAACGGCGCTGCGCTCGCGCGCCGGCGGCGGCCAAACGCTGCGCAACCTTCCCTCAGGCGCGATTGTCTATCCGACCGGCGAACGCGAGGGCATGTGGTGGCGCGTTGCCGACGAGAACGACAACGAAGGCTGGGTGAACAACGACTTCCTGCAGCCGGCGCAATAAGCGCGAACTCAAGGTCGCTTCATCGGGGGCCGCGCACCGCATGGGTGTGCGGCCCTTTGATTTTACGCCGGAACGCGCGCATTGCATCGGCGTTGCGAATGCAGAGGAGAGGCAGATGCTGCAAGACGGAACCGCCTGGATGCTCGTCGCCGACGGCCGCCGCGCGCGGGTGCTGGTGGAACAACGCCGCGGCGCAAGCCTTGAAGAACCTTCCGATTGGGCGATGGAGATCGGCGAAGAAGACTTGTACGACCCGCAGGATCGCCCGCCGCGCAGCTTCGATCGCGTCGGCGCCGGGCGTCACGCCATGGACGGCGGGCGCAGCTTGCACGAAGCCGAAGAAGAAAAATTTCTCAAGCGCGTCGCCGACCGACTTGGCGAGGCGGAGAGGCACAATCAGTTCGATCATCTGGTGATCGCGGCGCCGCCTCGTGCGCTTGGCCTGCTGCGCAACATGCTGTCCGCTGGTGTTAAGGCGCGCATCCGCGCCGACCTATCGAAGGATTTATTGGACGAGCCTGCCCCAAAGCTGCGCGAACGTCTGATCGAATTGCTGCGCTGAACGCGTCTGGTTCACGCGGCCACGGCCGCGGCGGGATCGTGTTCGGCTACGAAGTGGCCGGGGGCGACTTCGATCCATTGCGGGCGGTACTGAACGGCGTCCGGATCATTGACGATGCGCGACTTCAAGAAGCGCAGTGGCGCGCGTGTATCGAGCGGACTCGGCAAATCACCAACCAAGCGCACGCGCGGCTTGTTGCGTGCAACGTCGGGATCGGGCGTTGGCGCGGCGGCGAGCAGCGCCTTGGTATATGGATGGCGCGGATCGCGAAGGATGACTTCCGCCGGCCCATACTCAACCGCGCGCCCGAGATAGAGCACCAAGACGTTGTGCGAAATCTCACGGACGACAGCCAGATCGTGGCTGATGAACAGAAAGCTGGTTTTGTATTCGCGCTGCAAATCCGCAAGCAGCTTCAGGATTTGCGCCTGAATTGAAACGTCGAGCGCCGACACCGCTTCGTCGCACACGACCAGCTTCGGCTTCAGGATCATCGCGCGCGCGACTCCGACGCGCTGATTCTGGCCGCCAGAGAGTTCGTGCGGATATCGGTTGATGAGATCGGGATCGAGGCCGACTTGCCGCATCATGTCCTTGACGCGCTCTTCGCGTTGTTCGCGCGTCAGCGAGGGATCGAAGGCAAGCAGCGGTTCGGCGATGGATGAGCCCAGTGTCATGCGCGGATCGAGGCTGGCGAGCGGATCTTGGAAGACGATCTGCAAATCCTTGCGCGATTGGCGGATCGCTTCGCGCTCGCTCGGCAACAGATTGCGCCCAAGGAAGGTGACGTCGCCTGCATTGCGCGGCAGCAATTGCACGACAGCGCGCGCCAGAGTGGACTTGCCGCACCCGCTCTCTCCGACGATGCCGAGCGTTTCGCCGGCACGCAGCTGAAAGCTCACCCCGTCGACGGCGCGTAATGGCTTGCTTGCGCCGAACATGCCGCCGCCTTTCACCTTGACCGGAAACGTGACGCGGACGTCTTCGGCCTTCAGGATCGGCGGCCCCTCTTCCGGCGCCGCCAGCGGCACGTAGCGTTCGCCATCGATGCGCGGCACCGCCTTCAAGAGCATCTTGGTGTAGTCGGCCTTGGGCGCCGAATAGATATCGTCGACAGTTCCCGTTTCCACGACTTCGCCCCGGCGCATCACCGCGACGCGTTGGGCCATGCGCGCGACGACGCCCATGTCGTGCGTGATCAGCGCAACGGCGGCATCGGTGTCCTTTCGAAGGTCCTCAATCAGGTCCAGCACCTGCGCTTGCACCGTCGCATCGAGCGCTGTGGTGGGTTCATCGGCGACCAGCAGCGCAGGCTCGGCCATCATCGCCATGCCAATCATCACGCGCTGGCGCATGCCGCCGGAAAGCTCGTGTGGATACTGACGGAGTCGGCGCGCGGCTTCGGGAATACGCACGCGCTCGAGCCATTCGATGCAGCGCTCGCGCGCGGCAGCGCCCGAGACCTTGAAGTGATGCTCAAGCACTTCGCTCATCTGCGTCTCGATGGTGAGATGCGGCGTCAGCGCGGTGAGCGGGTCCTGGAATACGAACGCGACGTGGCGGCCACGGACTTGATCCAATTCAGCGCGCGATATGCCGAGCACGTCGCGGCCTTGAAACTTCACCGCGCCGGAGACTCGCGCGTTCTCAGCCGTCAGACCGAACGCGGCCAAGAACGTCTGACTCTTGCCGGAACCGCTTTCCCCTACGATGCCCAGGCACTCGCCCTTGTTGATCGAAAGCGAGACGCCCTTCACCGCCTCCACGTCGCCGTCGGGCGTATCGAACGTGACGGCAAGATTGGAGATGTCGAGCACGGTCTCAGTCATGAGCGCGAGACTAATAGCGGCGCCGAGGATGTCCATTGCCGGTAGCGGTTCCGTTCCGGTTGTGGGACAAGCACGGCAACGGAGCGACCCATGGCGCAGATGAATTTCCTCACCCAATGCACATTCGATTTCGGCGCGCTGGCGCAATTGCCGAGAGTGCTGAAGGCCAACGGCGTCAGCCGGCCATTCGTGGTCACCGATGCGGGACTGAAAGCAAACGGTTTGCTGGACACGCTGCTTGGCGCGCTCGGCGAAGCGCCGGCTGGCGTTTTCACCGACACGCCGCCGAATCCGACTGAGTCGGCCTCGCGCGCCGCGGCTGATGCGTACCGCGCATCCGGCGCCGACGGCATCGTAGCGTTCGGCGGCGGCTCTTCGATGGACCTCGCCAAAGCGATGGGTCTGATGGTGACGCATGAAGGTCCGTTCGAGCGCTTGGGCGGTTCGAAGCGCGGGATGAAATTCATCACCAAAATTCCGCCGCTTGTCGCTGTGCCGACGACAGCGGGCACGGGCAGTGAAGTTTCGCCGGGCGCTGTGGTTATCCTCGACAACGGCATGAAGGAGACGTTTGTCTCCGCGCATCTGGTGCCAGTCGCGGCCGTTTGCGACCCGGAGCTGACGCTTGGCCTGCCGGCGTCGCTCACCGCCGCCACCGGCATGGACGCGATGACCCACTGCATCGAGGCGGTGCTGACGCCGGTTGTGCATCCGCCGGCGGAAGCGATCGGCGTCGACGGCGCGGAGCGGATCGGCAAATGGCTCGAAGTCGCGGTGAAGGATGGCGCCAATCGCGACGCGCGCTGGCACATGATGATGGGCTCGTTCGAGGGCGCGTTGGCGTTCGCGAAGGGCTTGGGCGCCGTGCATGGGCTTAGCCACGCGCTCGGCCGCATTCACGAACTGAAGCTGCATCATGGCACGCTGAACGCAGTGATTCTGCCGCACTCGCTCGCCATGATCGGCAATAGTGCCGAAGAGAAATTCGCGCGCCTACGCCGGGCGCTGGGTCTCGCACCGAATGCCGACTTGCCGCAGTACATCGCCGACCTCAACGCGCGCATTGGCCTGCCGTCTGGCTTGGGCGCGATGGGCGTCAAAGCCGAACACGGCGAAGGCGCGATCGATTACGCCGTCGCCGATCTCGCAACGCTTTCCAACGCCGTGCCGTTCGACGGCGACAAGTATCGCGAGTTGTTCAAGCGCGCGCTGTAGCGCACCCGCCCATCACCTCTTCAAACACCTGCGCCGGCCGGCGAGACGCCGGCGGTCCATAGGCTCACTCGACGCGCGCGAGGAAATCCAGGATCGCGTCCCACGCATCCGGCTCATCCAGCATCGGCGCGTGGCCGACGCCTTCGATGGTGACGGCTTCGATCGTATCGCCCGCGGTGCGCATGCGCGCGACGCCTTCCAGCGTTAGAATGTCGGAATGCTCGCCGCGCACACTGAGCACCGGCGTCTTCGCCAGCATCTGGAAATACGGCATGAGATCCGGCGCCGGCGCGTCGGGATCGAAATCCGCGAAGGCAAGCGCGATGTGCGGATCGTAATCGAGTTCGAACTGGCCGTCGTCGCGCGCGCGGAAGGTGCGGCGCGCAAAGGCGATCCAGAAAGCGTCGTCGTCGAGACGATCGGGGAAAACCGCGCCATTCGTTGCGCGGATCGCTTCCGCGGCATCCTGGATGGTCGCGACAGGCTGCACGTTGCCGACATAGCTGGCGATCCGCGACAGACCCGACGTGTTCACCTGCGGCCCGACATCGTTAAGCACGGACGCCGCGATGCGCCCTTGCGTGGTTGCCGCGATCACCAGCGTGATCAAACCGCCCATCGACGTGCCGATGAAGACCGCTTTCGGAATCGCCAGCTGATCCAGCAGCTTCAGCACGTCTTGCGCGTAGACAGCCGGCACGTAGTGCGCCGGATCGGGATCGTTGGAGCTTTTGCCGCGGCCGCGCATGTCCGGAACGATGACGCGGCGGCCGAGCGCGGCGATGCGCGGCGCGATGATTTCGAAGTCGCGCGAATTGCGCGTGAGGCCGTGCAGGCAAATCACCGGCAGGCCGGTGACAGGTTCGAGCGGCGGGTAGTCGCGCGCATAGAGTGCGAGTTCATCGATTGTCGCGACGATGCGCTCTTCGTAGCCGCCAATGCCGATGGGCGCACCCGAATCCATGCTCTTCTCCGTCAGCCCGGCGCGCGTTGCTGCGTCGCCGTTGCGTTGACATCGACATACTCAACCGCGCGCATGGCCCGCAACCGCGCGCCCCAGCTTTGCTGCACGGCGCTACGTTCACTCGCCGCAACGGCTTCGCAGGTCCGCAGCACGATCTCGGCGCCGCCGACCGTGAAGCGGTCGAAGCAAAGGCCTGCAAAAGCCGCCTGGCGGCCAAGTTGAACTTCAACTTGACGCTGCGCCGATGCGAGTTGCCCACGCGTCGCCAGCGCTTGTGCGCGCGCGATGGGACCGGACCCACGGAACTTCACGATGAACCCGAGCGGCTCGGCGTTCTGAGCCTGCGCCAGCTGCGCCGCCGATTGCGCTTGCGCGATTGCGGGCGTTTCCGGCTGCAGCGCCACCACGAGAGCGGCCGCCATCAGCGCGCCGGAGACGGCGATGCCCCAATTGCGCAGAGCGTTCACATTCATGGCGTGACCTTGGGCCTCCGGAACCGCACCGTAAAGCGCCCTCGCCTAAGGCGTCAAAGTCCGCGCCGCGAGCGCCAGATCCAACCGCCCTCGCCCACTCGGACGCGCGCACGTGGCGGAGCCCGCCGAGATCGGCGTGGCGTTGGCCGAGCGCGCGCATTCAATCTCACCGAAGTTCGCCGCGAACGGTGAGATGGCGCGGGTGAACAGCGCATTCTCTAGGTCGCGCCCGCGTAGGCCCGATTGCGAAGCAAGCAAAGCGAGTGCAGCCGACACATGCGGCGCGGCCATCGAGGTGCCTTGCAGGAACGAGTAATAGCAGCGTTCCGTCGAGTTTGAATTCAGCGGATCGTAGCAACCGCTTTGCGTGGCGCGCGTCGAGAGCACGCCGTCGGGACGCCCGTCATTGTCGCTATCGGCGAACACGTCGCCGCCCGGCGCGATGAGGTCCACCTCCGGGCCGAAATTGGAATAGAACGCTAGGCCGCCACGCGCATCGCCCGCGCCAACGACGATCACGTTGTTGCAATTGGCGGGCGCGTAGAGCGCGGTGCGGTTGGCTTTATTGCCGGCGGCGACGACCACGATCACATTGCGCGCAACGGCGGCATCGATCGCCGCTTGCATCGATGCCGGGCACGGCGCTTGGATCGTCAGGCTCATATTGATGATGTCGGCTTGCGTTTGATTGGCGATCTGCTGGCTGCTCGCCGTGATGGCTGGGCCAAGGCCGGCCGCCCAGCGAATGCCCGAGACGATGTCCGCCAATTCGCCGCCGCAGCGGCCAAGCACGCGCACGGGGATCACCGTAACGTCCCAGGCGCCGCCGGCGACGCCGACGCGATCGTTGGTGGCGGCGGCGCCGATCGTGCCGGCGACGTGCGTGCCGTGGTAGGAGTTCTCTGTCGTCGCGCCACAGCGGTCGCCCGCGTCGTTGGCGTCCGCGTCAACGCCGTCGCCATCGCCGCCGCGTTCGGGATTGTTGATGAGATCAACGCCCGTGGTGACGTTGGCGGCGTTGCGAATATCGGGGTGCGAAAGATCGAGCCCCGTATCGAGTACGGCGACGCGCACAGTGCGCGCGCCAATCTGATGCGCTTCCCAGAACGTCACGAAACCGGCGCCGCCTGGCGATGAATTTGCGCCTGAGCTGGCGCGATAATTCCATTGCAGCGCGTAGAGCGGATCGTTCGGCACGCCGCCCACCGGCGCCGGCGCTGGGGCCGTTGTCGCCGGTGTTGTCGTCGCCGGTGTTGTTGTTGTCGGCGGCGTCGTCGCGGGCGGCGGCGGCGTTGTCGCCGGCGGTTGGTCGCGGCGCGGCGGACGCGTGAAGCCGCTGTCTGCGATATAGTTCGGCTCGACGTACTCAAAGTCGCCAGACTGCGCGAGGCGCTGAATGGCGCAGCGCGTGGCAAGCGCGATGTCGTTCTCCAGCTGCGCTTGGCTGACGATGCGCGGGCAACGATCTGTCGGACTCCATTCGATCGCCGGCGGCATATCTTCGCTGCCCTCCGCCGCGAGCTGCTTGTTGCGGCGCAATGCAGTTGGGCTAACGCCCGAGGTGAGATCGACCGTCACGACGCCGCCGGGGCGGACAGCGATCTCGCCATTGATCCCGAGGCGGCGCAGCGTGTCTTGCGCGGCGTTGGTCGCGACGGCGGCAGCTTCGGTTTCCGCGCGGGCGCGGACTTGCGTCGCCACTTCGTCGGGCAAGCGCTCCAATCCGTCGATGCCTTCGTTGCGGAGCGTACGCGCGAGGCTGGCCGCGAGGCCCATATCGCTCGCCGCTTCCGAGAGCTGCCGCTCGACTTGCGCGCCGACCAAGATCTGCCCCGGCGCGATCAGCACTGGGTCTGGCGCGAGGATTGCAGCCATCTCCGCTTGCGGTTGTACTGCGCCGGAGAGCGCACGCGCGGCGAGGGGAACATCATCCAAAGGCGCGGGACCAGAGCCTTCGACGTGCGCCTGGCCGGTCATTCGGTTCCAAACGTCGCTGAGCTGGTCACACGCGCCCAGCG
>JADLHI010000003.1 GCA_020848895.1 Hyphomonadaceae bacterium | reverse complement strand
GGCGCATGTGCGGGCGAGCGTCTAGGAGGGAGGGGATGAAACTCACTTGTTATCAAGTCGATCAGCAGCCGGCCGAGATGGTCCCAGGTTCGCCGGATCGCGATTGGATGGATCGCTTCTCGGATCGTCATCCGTACCGCTGTTTGCCGCTTGTGGTGGCGAACACGACGGGCTGGTCGCTGCTCTCGCCGGTCAGCTTCACCGCGACCTGGACCGGGGGGCCGCGCATGGAAGACATCCGGCTCGATCCCGATGACGGCACGCCGCGCGCGTTGCTCGACCGCTGGGCCGTGTCGCATTTTTCCGGCGGCGTGCTGACCTTCCACACAGGCTGGCTTTTCCGCACCGATCCAGGTTGGGATTTGTGGGTCGGCGGGCCGCCCAACCACATCAAGGACGGCATTCAGCCTTTGGCGGGCGTGGTCGAGACCTACTGGCTGCCGTTTCCGTTCACGATGAACTGGCGCTTCACGCGCCCGGGCATGGTCTCCTTCAAGAAAGGCGAACCCATCTGCTTCATCTTCCCATTGCCGCACGAAACCATGGATGAGGTGCAGCCGATCGTGAAATCGATCCACGACGATCCTGAACTGAAGCGCCAGTACGAGGCCTGGGGCCAAAGCCGCACCAACTTCCTCGACAAGCTTGCCGACAAGGACGCCGAAGCGGTGAAGAACGGTTGGCAGCGCGATTATTTCCGCGGCCGCACGCCGGAAGGGCACCTGGCGCCGGACGGCCACGTGAACCGCCGCCGCATGAAGCCGCCGCGCAAGGCGGAGCCGGGAGAATAAGGCGCATCTGATTTTGCGCCCCTGAGCATCCAGTGTTCGAGACATTGAGGGAGAGCACGCATGGATCGCCGTGAATTTGCGCTTGGCGCTGGCGCGCTGCTGGCGGGAGGCGCCTTCGGGGGCGCGGCTTTGGCGTATGATGGCGCGATCGGTTCGCGGGCGCGTTCGCTGCATCGGCGTGCGATTGTTGTAGACGCCAACCTCGGGCCGCCGCTGACCTCCGATCAGCTGCCACTGCCGCAGGCGACGCTCGATCTGGCGCGCAACGCCGGCGTCTCGGCGATCAAGACCAGCATGGGCGGTTTCAATGCGCCGTTCGAAGATACGCTGGCGGAGATCGCGTTCTATCAGCGCCTGATTGAGGCGCATCCGGACTACTTCCGGCAGATCCGCAACGTTGGCGACATCGCCGCGGCCAAGCGCGCGCGGCAGGTGGGGATCATCTTTTCGTTCGAGAGTGCGGCTTGTTTGGAAGACAAGGTCGATCGCATCGATCTGTTCCGCAATCTCGGCGTGCGCGTGATGCAGCTGAGCTACAATACGCCCTCGCCGTTCGGCGCGGGCGTGATGTCGCCAGCCGATGCAACGCTCACTGAGCTTGGCCGCCAAGCGGTGGCGCGCATGAATGAAAAAGGCGTGGCGCTGGATTTGAGTCACGCCAATCCGGCGACGACGGCTGCCGCGATCGCGGCGGCAACCAAACCGGTGCTGATCACGCATGCAGGCTGCGCCGCCGTGCATGACAATCCACGCAACAAGAGCGATGAGGTGATGCGCGCGGTGGCTGAGAAGGGCGGCGTGTTCGGGATTTTCGATCTCTTCTTCACGGCGCCCAGCCCGCGTCAGCCCAACGTGGATGATTACATCGCGCACATGACGCATGCGCTGAATGTGTGCGGCGAAGATCATGTCGGCATCGGCAGCGATACGAGCTTCGACACGATGGAGATGTCTGCCGAAGAGCGCGCCGGTTGGGATGCAGAGACGCAGCGCCGGATCGCGGCGGGCGTCGCGGCGCCGGAAGAAGATGGGCGCCTGCCGTTCACGGAAGGACTGAACCGCCCGGACCGCGCGCTGGTGATCGCCGATGCGCTGCTCGATCGCGGCCTGGCGCCGCGGGTTGTGGAGAAGGTGCTCGGCGCCAATTTCATCCGCGCGTTTGCAGAGATTTGGTGACCGCTTCAGGCGGTGTGACGCAGGTCGCGGCAGCCCATAATTGCGGGCGCTATCTCTCACTCATCGGAGCAGCACGAAGCTGCATCATGGTGGAGTGAAGACAATGGCACATGCTTACGAAACCCGTCATCGCCGCAACGGCGCCATCGATCTGCGCGACGATGTGAACACGTTGGGCAAGGATTTCTCGCAGCTGACGGACGATCTCGGCAGCATCTTCACCGACAAATGGAATGGCGTTGGCGAGCGCGTGAACGGCGGCATCAAACGCGCTGCCAAAGAAGTGCGGGCGCGCCCGTTCGCGGCGATCGGCGCGGCCGCGGGCGCGGGCCTCCTGGCCGGGATTTTGGTCACCGCCCTGGCGCGCCGCAAGTAAGCCGCCCGCCCAGAGAACGAGCCAGAGAACGAAGGTCTCGCCCCGGTGGCCTTGCCGCCGGGGCTGCGCCCTCTCGCGGGTCTTGCGAAGGCGGTTCTGAACCGCCCCTTGCGTTGGCCCCAAGGCTCTGCGATATGACCGCCCCTCAGCCCCGGCCCAGCCGGGGTTACCCACGGACGCGGGCGTAGCTCAGGGGTAGAGCACAACCTTGCCAAGGT
>JADLHI010000002.1 GCA_020848895.1 Hyphomonadaceae bacterium | reverse complement strand
GCCGCGCCGAAGCGCTCGGCGATGGCGACGCTCAAGCCGCGCCTCCGTTGCGCTTGCCGTTTGCGCCGTCACCGAGCGCCGCGACGAACTTCTTGAACTGGTCGCCGCGATCTTCATAGCTCTTGAACTGGTCAAACGAAGCGCACGCCGGCGAAAGCAGTACAACCGGATGCGGTTCGCCGGACGCTTTGGCGTCCGCAAACGCCATCTTCACCGCCGCTTCAAGATTGCCCGACATGGCGACAGCGACCTTGCCGCGCAGCGTGTCGGAGAAATCGCCGGCCGATTGGCCGATGAGATAGGCCTTCGCCATACGCGGAAAAAACGGATGGAGATCCTCAATGCCGCCCTCTTTCGCGACGCCGCCCGCGATCCAGTACACGCGCGGGTAAACCGCGAGCGCTTGCGCCGCGGCATTGGCGTTGGTGGCCTTGCTATCGTTGATGAAACGCACGCCTTCGATCTGACCGGCGCGCTCCAAGCGATGCGGCAAGCCAGCGAACGTGGTCATCGCATGAGCGATGATGCGGTGGTCGACGCCCAGCGCGCTCGTCGCGGCAAAGGCGGCGGCGGCGTTTTGCGCGTTGTGTTTGCCTTGCAGCGCCGGCGCTGCGGAGAGATCGGCCACGGCTTCAGCGCGGCCGCCAAGACTGTCGATCACCTTGCCATTCAGCGCACTGACGCCGCGGCCAAGCGCTTGGCCGGACGAAATCGGCGCGACGTGTTGCAGCGCGCTGCGCGTAAGCTCGGTGCAGATCATGGCGCAATAGCTGTCGTCGACGCCAATGACCGCCCAATCGGCCGCACCCTGATTGAGGAAGATGCGCTTCTTGGCGGCGACGTAGGCGGCCATGTCGCCGTGACGATCGAGGTGATCTGGCGTCGTGTTCAACCACACAGCGACATCGAGGCGAAGGCTCGATGTGAGATCGAGTTGAAACGAGCTCAGCTCAATGACGTAGTAGGCGCCAGCATGCAGCGGCGGCTGTTCGAGGATCGCCTCGCCGATATTGCCGCCGAGGCGGACATCCTTGCCGGCCTCTCTCAGAATGTGCGCGATCAACGCCGATGTCGTCGACTTGCCGTTGGTGCCGGTCACGCCAATGACTTTTGGCCGTTGCGTCGCAGGCAGCGCATTCACGGCGCGCGCGAAGAGTTCGATGTCGCTGACAATCGGCACGCCGGTCGCTTCGGCGAGCGTGACGACGCGGTGCGGTTCGGGGAACGTGGTCGGCACGCCGGGCGACAGCACCAACGCAGCGAACGTGCGCCAGTCGCGGCTGTTGATATCGGAAACGGGAACGCCCGCGGCCTCCGCCTTCGCACGCGTGACGTCATTGTCGTCCCACGCATGCACGCGCGCGCCGCCAGCCGCGAGCGCGCGCGCCGCAGCCAAGCCGGTTCGCGCCAAGCCGAACACCGCAACGTCGCGGCCCTTGAATTCCGTGATCGGGATCATGGCTTTGCCATGTGGCAATGGGCAGTTGGCAGTAGGCAGTAGTGAGCGTCAGCGCTCGCTCGGACACTACTGCCTATTGCCCACTGCCTATTGCCTTGTTTCAGGAACACGCGCCGCTCTCCACGAGCGCTCTCTCCTGCGCCGCTTCGCGCCGTTAACGCAACTCTTAACGCAGCTTCAGCGTGGCAAGACCCGCGAGCGCGAAAATCACCGAGATAATCCAGAAGCGGATGACGATCGTCGGTTCCTGCCAGCCGAGCTTTTCGAAATGATGGTGGATCGGCGCCATCAAGAATAGCCGCTTGCCCGTGCGCTTGAACACCGCCACCTGCACCATCACCGAAAGCGTTTCGAGCACGAACAGACCGCCGACGATCACCAGCACGATCTCGTGCTTTGTCGCGACGGCCACCGAACCAAGCAGACCGCCGAGCGCGAGCGAACCGGTATCGCCCATAAACACGCGCGCGGGCGGCGCGTTGTACCAGAGAAAGCCAAGCGAGGCGCCGAGCAGCGCGCCCAGAATTGTCGAAAGCTCGCCCACGCCTGCAACGTGCGGAATGCCAAGATATTGCGAATAGTCGACGCGCCCGACGAGATAGCAGATAACGCCGAACGTGCCCGCCGCGATCATCACCGGCACGATGGCAAGGCCGTCGAGGCCGTCAGTGAGGTTCACGGCGTTGCCGAAACCGACGATCACGATCATCGCGAAAAGCGCATAGAACGCGAGCAGCTGCACGCCCCAGCCCTGAATAAACGGCAGCGCCACAGCGGTCAGCGGATCGCCGCCCCAGAGCGCGTTCCAGAATCCCACAATTGTGTGCGCTTGCTCAGGCGTGGTCGCGATCCATTCGGCCGCGAGCATGGCGACAGCCGCAACCGCCGCGATCGAAAACTCAAACAACAGGCGCAGCTTCGCCGACAAGCCGCCGTGATGCTGCTTCGTCACTTTCGCGAAATCGTCGACGAAACCGATGGCGCCAAAGCCGACCGTCACGATCAGCACCGACCAGACGTATGGGTTCTTCAGATCCGCCCAAAGCAGCGAAGAAATCCCCAGACTGATCAAAATAATGAGCCCGCCCATCGTCGGCGTGCCCTTCTTCGTCAGCAAGTGCCCTTGCGGGCCGTCTTCGCGGATCGGCTGGCCCTTGCCCTGCTTCTTGCGCAGCCACGCAATGAACGGCGCGCCAATCGCGAAGGCGAGGATCATCGCCGTGACGATCGCGCCGCCGGTGCGGAACGTGATGTAATTGAACAGGTTGAAGAACTGCGAGCTGTCGCTGTACTGCGTCAAAAGCTCAAGCATTCTTATCCCCACTCAGCTGCTGCAACGCAGCCACGACGCGGCTCATCTTCGAACCGTTAGAACCCTTCACCAGCACGATGTCTCCCGATCGAAGCGAATTCGCAATGATCGGAATCAGCGCGTCCGATGTTTCGGCATAGCCGCCGCGCCGCGACGCGGGAAGCGTCTCCATGAGCGCCGCCATGCGCGGGCCTGCCGCGAACACAAGATCGATGCCCGCTTGTTCAAGGGGTTGAGCGAGGCCCGCGTGGTATGCGCGCTCGTTGGGTCCTAGCTCCAACATATCCCCAAACGCCGCGATGCGGCGCCCGCCCGCGCCCGGTTGCCGCGCCGAGAGCGTCGCGATCGCCGCCGCCATCGAGGCGGGATTGGCGTTGTAGGAATCATCCACAAGCATGAACGCGCCAAACGGCGCCGCGATCTGCTGGGCGACGCCGCGCCCATCGAATGCGCGCAGGTGTTCCAGCGCATGCGCAGCAGCTTCAAGATCGGCGCCCACGACATCAGCCGCTGCAAGCGCGGCGACGGAGTTCAGCGCCCAATGCGCGCCTTCAACGCCGACGCGATACTTGATCGTACGGCCGAGGATTTCGGCTTCGGCGTTCGAGCCTGTCGCATCCATATCCCAGCGCAACAAGCGCGCCTCGCACACCGCGTCACGGCCGAACCGGACAAGGCTCGCGCCATTGCGCTCGGCCGCGGCAATCAAACGATCCGAATGCGGGGCTTCGTTCGGCACGATGGCCGAACCGCCGGGCTCAAGCCCGGCGTAGATGTCGCCCTTTTCGTCGGCGACGGCTTCGAGAGAGCCAAGATTTTCCACGTGCGCCGGGGCGATGGTGGTGACCAGCGCGGCGTGCGGCTTCACCAACTGCGTCAGCGGCAAGATTTCGCCGCGATGATTCATGCCGATCTCGAACACCGCGAACTGGCTTTCGCGCGGCATGCGCGACAGCGTCAGCGGCACGCCCCAGTGATTGTTGTAGCTCTTCACCGAGCGATGCGTCGGCCCGCTCGCGGCCAGGCAGATCGCGAGCGCTTCCTTCGTCGACGTCTTGCCGACCGAGCCGGTCACGGCGACGCGCTTGGCCGGCGCTCGATCGCGGGCCGCCTCGCCAAGCTTGCGCAAACCTTCCAGCACATCCGGCACGGCCAACGCCGCGCCCAGCCCTTCGACCTTGCGTGCATCCGAAATCAGCGCGGCGCTCGCGCCCGAAACGAAAGCCTGCGCGAGAAAGTCATGCCCGTCGCGGACGTCCTTCAGCGCAACGAAGAGATCGCCGGGCTCAAGCGTGCGCGTATCGATCGAAACGCCGGCGACGGACCATGAATCGCCGTGGATGAGACGGCCGCCGGTTGCGGCTTGCGCTTCTTCGGCGGACCACAATTCGCTCGTCACGAAACTTCTCCGTCCGCAAACATACCCATTCCCGGATTGGCCGAAGGCCAAGTCCGGGACCCATAAACACGAATGATCGAATTTGAAACGCAGCGCCCAACACAGCCAGCGGTGTTTATGGACCCCGGGCTCGCCGCTTCGCGCCGCCCCGGGGATGGGTGGCCGGAGCGGATCACGTTTGGCTCTCCAGCGCGGCGCGCGCGACGTCTTGATCTGAGAATGGAAGCGTCACGCCTTTGATGATTTGCCCGGTTTCGTGGCCCTTGCCGGCGATCATCAACGCGTCGCCGGCTTTCAGCATCGCAACAGCCTCGCGGATCGCCTGCGCGCGATCGCCGATCTCGGTTGCATTCGGCGCGGCCTTCAAAATCTGCGCGCGGATCGCGGCGGGTTCTTCGCTACGCGGATTGTCGTCCGTGACGATCACCACATCGGCTTGCCGCGCTGCAATCGCGCCCATCTTTGGGCGCTTGTCGCTATCGCGATCGCCGCCGCAGCCGAACACAGCGATGATGCGGCCCGGCGCGTGCGGACGCGCGGCGCGCAGCAACACATCGAGGCCGTCCGGCGTGTGCGCGTAATCCACGAACACGTGACCACCGCTCTTGCTTTGACCGACATGCTCCATCCGCCCTTTCACGGGCTTCAGTTTCGCCATCGCTTCGAACACTGCTTCCGGCGCCTCGCCAGTAGCAAGGGCCAGCGTTGCGGCGCACACAGCATTCAGCGCCTGAAACTCACCGATCAGCGGCAGCTCAACCTTGTGCTCTTTGCCATTCCACAACAGCACCGTCGTCTGCGCGTTGGGGCGCGGCAAGATTTCGACGATCTTCAACGCATGCTCGCGCGGCGCGCGCCAGCCGCACAGCACAATGTCCAATCGGCGTTGCTTCGCCGCGCGTTCAAACGGATCGCAATCGGCGGCATCGGCATTGATCACGGCCGGACCGCCCGCTTGCACCAAGCTCCAAAGCCTGAGCTTGGCGTCGCGATAGGCGCCCATGTCGGCGTGATAATCGAGGTGATCTTGCGTGAGGTTGGTGAAGGCGCCCGCGGCGAATGTCACGCCATCGATGCGATGCTGTTCAAGCCCGTGACTCGACGCCTCCATTGCCGCGTGGGTGACGCCCTGCTCTGCAAGCGTCGTCAGCGTGGCATGAACCGAAGCCGGATCGGGCGTCGTGTGACCAAGATCGATGACGCCGTTCGGGCCAATGGCGCCGAGCGTGCCGAGGCTTGCCGCGCGCTTGCCGGCGTGCGTCCAAATCTGGCGCAGAAAATCCACCGTCGAGCTTTTGCCGTTGGTGCCGGTGACAGCGACGATGGTCTCGGGACGGCGCGGATAGAATTTGGAGGCCGCGAGCGCAAACGCGTTGCGCGGCTCAGTCGCAATCACGTGTGCGATGCCAGGTTCGCTGCCGAGATCGTTCGCAGAGAGCACCGCGACCGCGCCATTGGCCTTTGCCTGCGCCACGAAATCGCGCCCGTGCGCTGCGGCGCCCTTCAATGCCGCGAACAAGAATCCCGGTTTCACTTTGCGTGAGTCAGCGGTGAGACCGGTGATCTCAAGATCGCGCAGGGTTTCGGGAACGCCAGAGTCGATTAATGCGGAGAGTTTCATGCGCTCCCCCTCCTCTTGAGAGGAGGGGGTTGGGGGGTGGGGTGATGCTCCATGCAAACAGATATGTGCTGAGCGCCACGCTCTAATTTCTCAAGACGCAGAGGTTCACCCCACCCCCTGCCCCCTCCTCTCAAGAGGAGGGGGAGATTGTGCGGCTTCGCGTCGGTCATTGTCTCTCCCTAGCGCGCGGGCTGCGCCGGCTCCACACGCAAACCGAGCATGGGAGCGATGCGCCGAAGCGTCCGCGCCACCACCGGCGCGGCAACCAAACCGCCTGCTTCGCCCGCGCCTGTATCATCTAGCGCCACGACAATCACGTAGCGCGGATCGTTGGCTGGAAATACGCCTGCGAAAGAGGAAAAATTGCGGCTTTCGTCATAGCCTTGCGCACTGCCCAGCTTCTCGGCGGTGCCGGTTTTGCCGGCAACAAGCAAGCCCGGCACGTTGGCGGCGCGGCCGGTGCCGTCTGTGACCACGGCGCGCAGGTAGACCATCACCTGCCGCGTCACTTCGGGTGTGAATATCTGCGTGCGTTCAATGGGCGCGTCCCGCCCCAGCGCCAGCATCGTCGGCGCGACGCGCGCGCCATTGTTGGTGAACACCGTGTAGGCGCTGGCGAGCGTTGCGGGCGTCGTGGCGAGGCCGTAGCCGAAGCCCAGGGCCGCAACATCGCGTCGCCCTTGCGCAGCGGGCGCAAGCGGCGTCTGGCGACGGCCAAGCTGCAGCGTTGTCGGCGCCGTCAGCCCGAGGCGCTCCAGATACGCGCGCTGCCGCGCGCCGCCGAGCCGAAGCGCCAGCCGCGCCGCGCCCACGTTGGAGGAGCGCGTCAGGATATCGCGCAACGTCGCATAGCCGGTGATCGGCTCGTGATCGGCGATGACCGTGTTGTCGACCTCGAGCGGCTGGCTAAGATCGAACAGCTCGCCGGAGGTCGCGAGATTTTCCTGCAGCGCCATCGCCACCGTGAATGGTTTGATGGTCGATCCGAGCTCGTGAATATCGCCCGCCACGCGGTCACGGCGCGCATCTTCAGATGAGCGATTGATGCGATTGGGATCGAATGACGGCCACGACGCCAGCGCCAGCGCCTCACCGGTGCGCCCATCGAGCAGGATTGCCGCGCCACCTGAGGCATGCGCCGCGCGCGCGGCGGCATCCAACTCAGTTTCCAGCGCGTACTGCATGCGCACGTCGATCGAGAGGCGCACCGCGCGCCCTTCTTGCCCCGCGGCGCGGATTTCTTCGTCCAAGCCAAGTTCGATGCCGGCCTGCGGGTTGAGATCGATGCCGGTGAAACCGACGACGTGTGCGCCGAGCGCCCCTTGCGGGTAATCGCGATGGTGCTCGGCCTGCACGCCAATGCCACGCAGGCGCAGCGCAACAACGCGATCGCGCTGCTCTTGCGTGAGGCCGCGCTCAAGAAAGACAGTCGTCTGATCGGTATTGTTAAGCCGACGCAGCAGCACTTCGCGCTCAAGCCCCGGAAAATGCTGCATCAGCGTATCGGCGGTTTCGACAACATTGCGCACGTGCGCCGGCTCGGCGGTCAGCGCCCAAGCGCGCACGGTGGTGGCAAGCAGCACGCCGTTGCGGTCGACGATGTCGGCGCGCGGCAGCGATGCGGCCACGTTCGCACCTTGCGGCCGCGCCAGCGGGTCGCCGGAGAAGGCGAGTTGAACCGCGCGCCCAGCGAGCAAGAACAGCACCGCAAAAATGCTAATCGCCAGAAAGCGCACGCGATTGCGCGCGGGCGCCGCTTCGAGCGGCGCTTGCGGCAAACGCTCGTGCGAGAAAACACTATTGGGCCCGAGCGGCCTCACTCGCGGCCCTTTTGCTCTTGTGGCCGCGGCGCGGGCAGGCGGTTAGCGATCTGGTTTTCGGGCAAAGCGGCGCCCTCGCTGCCAACCACGTGACCCAGGCGATCTTGGTTCAGCTGCTCGATCCGAGCCGGGCTTTCCTGCTCGGCGATGTCCGCACGCAATTCGCGCACCCGCGCTTCGCGCTCGGCGATCTCGCCGTTCAAGCGGCGCACTTCGGCCTCGGTGCGCGCGGCATCGCTCTTGGCGCGGTAGAGGCCGATCGCCAGCACCACGATCAGCACGCCCGCCCCGATCTGCAGCCAGCGCTTTAGCGTAACTTTTGCCATTCTGCCTCCGCGCGCGGCGCCAGCGCCGGCGGTTCGAGTTGATCCCACGCCGGCGCGTCGGTGCGCGTCGCCCAGCGCAAGCTTGCCGAGCGCGCGCGCGGATTGGCGGCGGTCTCGGCATCGCTCGAAACAGTCGCGCGCTTGCGATCGATGGCAAAGCTCGGCGCGCGCTCCGGCGGCAAGTCCGGCGCGTAGCGCGAGCCACGCCCCTGCGCGTCCGCGCGTTCGGTGATGAAGTGCTTCACCATGCGGTCTTCGAGCGAGTGAAACGACACCACCACGAGCCGCCCACCCGGCTTCAACGCGCGCTCCGCCGCCGAAAGCCCGCGCGCGAGTTCGCCGAGTTCATCGTTCACCAGCATGCGCAACGCTTGAAACGTCTTCGTCGCCGGATGCGTGCGCGCGCCCTTGCGGCCGCCCACCGCGTCCTCCACCAATTTCGCAAACGGCAGCGTGCGCGTAATTGGCGCGGCGGCGCGCGCTTGCACGATCGCGCGCGCGATACGGCGGCTGTCGTCGTCCTCCCCGTATCGATAGATGAGATCGGCGAGCGCGCCTTCGCTGAGCCGGTTGACGGCGTCAGCGGCGCTCAGGCCATCCTTTTCCATCCGCATGTCCAAGTCGGCGTCCTGCTGAAACGAGAAGCCGCGCTCGGCTTCGTCGAGCTGAAAGGACGAGACGCCGAGATCGAAGACGACGCCGTCCACCAATTCATCCGCGGCTAGATCGCCAAACCGCCCTTGATGAAGCGTGAATTTACCTTTCGCTGACTCTGAAAGCTCCACTCCCCGCGCTATGGCGTCCGGGTCACGGTCGAAGGCGATCACGCGGCAATCGGCGCGGGCCAGCATCTCGCGGGAATAGCCGCCCCCACCGAAGGTCGCGTCGATGAAGACGCCGCCGTCCGCCAGCGCCAGCGCTTCCATGGCTTCGGCGAGCAGAACGGGCGCGTGGGACATGGCTTGTTTTGCCACGATTCACCGGCTGCCGCCGGAGAGAATCAGATAGTTCTCACCCGAAATGAGCAGGACGTAACGATGACCCTAATACCGCTCGCCGGCGCAACGGCGCCGTCGCAGACCGCCATCGTCGCGCCCACGCCGCGCGCCAAGGGCGCAAAGCCGGAAGAGATTTACCGCGCCTGGCTGGAAATCGCCGAGCAGCGCATTGCCGCCGAGCAGGTTCTGGTCGGCGGCCACGTCGTCCAATCCGGCGAACAGGCATCGACCGCCAACGGCGCCCTCTCCTCGGTCCTCGGCTTCTTCGACACGCTGGCCGAACAAGTGTTCACGCGCGCAACCGATGTCGGCGAACTTTCGAACTATATGGCCAGCGACGCCCGCCGTTGGCGCGACCTGCTGCGCGCGCTCCGCCAACGAAGCGCCGCCGCGAAGGACGCGCCGCGCTATCACCAGCTGACACGCGCACTTGCGGCGGCGGAGTTTGTCGCCTCCGAACCGATCGCCAACGCTGAGCGCGAAGAGTTCGGCTTGACGGATATCGGCGCCGATCTCGATGACAAACGCTTGTCGGCCGTGGTCAGCGCCAATTTCATGACGCGCCTCGCCGTCCCCAAGGCGACACCCAACGTCGCGGTCGTGCTGCGCGACGCCAACGGCGATGTCTGCGGCGAAGCCGTATTCGCGGCGCCGCTCGCTGAAGCCAAGGGCGAGCGCAATGAACTCTTCACCGCGACGCTCAAAGCCAGCCGCGAGATCGCCGCCGTGGAAATGAGCCTGACACGCCGCGCCGTGGGCTAACCTGCGGGGCGAAACAATCCGCGCCCAGATCGCAAACTAAATTTCCGGAACCCGGGAACCTTTCGCTCTAGATCCCATCTAAGGGACTAGAGGGCGATCATGGACACCGCGCGCGACTACGAACATTTGAGCGAGCTGGACCTCGCCCGCCGCGCGCAGGCCCGCGATCCGCACGCCATCCGGCTCATCACCACGCGCAACAATCAGCGCCTTTTCCGCGCCGCCTGGAGCGTGCTGCGCAATCGCGCCGACGCCGAAGAGGCGGTTCAAGATACGTACGTCAAAGCCTTCACCGGCGCGGTCTTTGAAGGCCGCTCGTCGCTGGCGACCTGGCTGACGCGCATCGCGGTGAACGAAGCGCTCGCCCGCAAGCGCGCCAGCGAGGCGCGCAAGCGCTCACTCGCAGACGCCGACATCACCCAGATCGATGACTACCGTGAGAAACTCATGAGCGCCTCCCTTCGCTCACCCGAAT
>JADLHI010000001.1 GCA_020848895.1 Hyphomonadaceae bacterium | reverse complement strand
TCTTGCCGGAGACGTGGCCCTCCATGCCGCTCGACACCGCGCGCGCACGCGCCGCCGACCTCTTGCGCCGGCGCGCCGAACAACAAGACGGCGTTACCCCGCATGCGCGCCCGCTGCCGCCGGCCACAGAAGAACCGGCGCCGCCGCCTGAGCATCATAGCGAAACGCTCGAACAATCGCCCGCTCCCGCGCCGGACCTAGCAGACGAAGGCGAAGTGGGCGCTGGCCCCGCTGACGATGGCGGCGTCGCGGACTCGTTTGGCGCTGGCGCAGAGGACGAACGCGCGCGCGCGATTACGCCAGAGTCAGACGCCGAAGCGGCGCCACCCGCGGACTCTCCCGCACCGGCGCCCGCGCCAGCGCCGCAGGCAGTGGAGCCCCCGGGAGCCGTCGTCGGCGGCGTTTCGCGTCATCAGACCGATCACGCTCCGGTCCGACCCGCGCCCAAACGCGATCCCGTCGACAGCGCCCCTGCCGATGCGACGGCGTTCGCACCAAAGAAGTTGCGCCGCGGCTCGCCTGAACTCGTACGCATTGTCATTCACCAGCCAAAGGATTTGCAGGCCGTCATCAAAGCGGCGCGCAAGATCGATCCACGCACGGACGCCGCGCCCAGCGGCATGAAAGTCGGCGATGTGCCTCTGGGATCAAGCGTTGGCGTTTCGCTCGAAGTACGCGGCGCCGCGTGCGATGGCGCGATTCAACGCCGCTCGTGGCAAGGCGAACCGCTCGATTTCAATTTCTCGGCCGAAGCCGACGCCGACGTGAAACAAGCCGTATTTCTCGCGCGCGTCTTCATCGATGACGCGCAGATCGGCGTGCTGGCGTTCACGCGGCCAATCGGCGGTCCAAAGAAGGACGCAGCTTCAAACGGAGACAAGGTGCGCCTGAAGCGTCACAAACGTGTCTTCCTCTCCTACTCCAGCAAAGATCGCGAAACCGTCTCCGCAATCGCCACCGCGTACGAAGCCGCGGGCGTTCAGCACTTCTTCGACCGCACTTCGCTCAAGTCCGGCGAAGAATGGAGCCCACGCCTGCGCCAAGAAATCGACCGCGCCGATCTCTTCCACTTATGCTGGTCAAGATCGGCGGCGGAGTCCGAATGGGTGGAGAAGGAAGCAACGCACGCACTGACGCGGCGGCGCCGATCCAGCGGCAAGAAGCCGGAGATCACAGTCCAGATGCTCGATGGCCCGCCGTGGGCCAAACATCCGCCGGAGCTGGACAGCATCAATTTTGACGACTTCGTTCGCGCAGCGATCGTCGGCTATGCGCGGGGAGACGGCTCCACCTGAGCCCTTGTTTTGCGCGGAGGATCGCCATGAAGATTAGTGCGAGAAACCAAATCCCCGGCGTGATCGTCCAGGTCACAAAAGGCCAAACCACCGCCCATGTCCGCGTCGACATCGGCAACGGGACGATCGTGACGTCGTCCATCACCAACGAATCCGTCGACGAACTGCAGCTCAAGGTCGGCGATCATGTGGTGGCGATCGTCAAGGCGTCGGACGTTATGATCGGGAAGTAACGGCGTCTATATCAACGACCGGCGGGGTAAAGCACTTGCGGTCGGGCTTGATATCGAGAAGCGGCGTGCCGTCGACGCAGTCGAGGCCGCGCACGTGGAGCCGGCCGTTTTCGACGCGCTCAAGCCGCACGATCGAGGTCGCGATCGGATTGGGCCGGATCGGCGAGCGCAGCGCAAACGTGCCGCGCACGCGATCATCGTTGGCCGGATTCTGGCGCACCAAATCGCGGCGCGACTGGTTCATCCAATAAAGAATCTCCAACGTCGGATATTGTGCGATCCCATGCAGAGCTTCGATCCAGGGATCGAATACTTCGATGGTGCAGACCGGGCCATCAACGGCCCCCTGGCGCGGGCATTCACTGCGCGCGGTCCACGGCGTGCGAATACGGCCAATGAAGACAAGCCCCGCGTCGGTCGACGCCGGCGGCGCAACAGCCTGCTCGCCGGCGCGCAAGTCATTCTCCATCGCCAATCCTCCAGCTGGGCAAAGCGGGGGCGCAGATTTTGCGGCCCGCACCTATCGTCACAACGTCTACGTCCACATCGTAAAGCGCGCGCAACGCGGCGCTGGTCATCACATCCGCCGGCGCGCCTGACGTCATGATCGCCCCTTCGCGCATCAACACGACGCGCTTGGCGCAACAGAATGCGTGATTTGGATCGTGGGACGAAAAGAGCACGGACAACCCGCTCGCGGCCAATTCCGCGATCACGCCCAAAACCCGCGCCTGATTTGCGAGATCGAGATTTGCCGTCGGCTCATCCATGACCAGACAGCGCGGCTCTTGCGCCAGAGCGCGCGCGATCAAAACCAATTGCCGCTCGCCGCCGCTGATCTGCGTGTATGGGATCGCCGTCAAATGATCGATGCGCAGCCTCGCAAGCGCCGTCTGCGCGATGAGCCGGTCCTTTTCGGCCGGCATATCGGTCAAACCAACGCGCGCGGCGCGCCCCATCAATACGATGTCGCCAACCGAAAACGGGAAGAACGATGCATGCGCTTGCGGCACATAAGCGAGCGCGCGGGCGATGTCGCGCTGGCTCAATGTCGGCAGACCGCGCCCATTCAGAAGCACCTCTCCACCCAATGGCGGCAGCAATCCCAGCAATGTCTTGAACAGTGACGTTTTACCGGCCCCGTTCGGACCCAAGACGCAGACGGCCTCCTCGGCGGCGACGGTCAGAGCGAACCCGCGTCCGATCGGCGTGTTTCGATATCCAAAATCGAGCGCGCGCGCCTCCAGCATCAGCGCCACCCTCGCGCGGCCGTCGCCAACAGGTAGAGAAAGAAGGGCGCGCCGAGACCGGCAGTCAGCACGCCGAGTGGAATCTCTATTGATGCGGCGTTGCGCGCGATGAGATCGACGCCGACCAGGCACCCTCCGCCGAGCATGATCGAGGCCGGCAGCAATCGGGCAAAATCAGGCCCCACCAGAGCGCGCGCCACATGCGGCGCCAGCAGTCCGATCCAGCCGATCACACCGGAGATTGAAACGGCCGCCGCCGTCATCAGCGTCGCCGCCGCGACCAGCACCGCGCGCAATACTCTGGTGTTGACACCCAGGGCGCGCGCCTCCTCGTCTTCAAGCGACAACAGATTCATGCGCCATCGCAGCACAAAGAGCGTCGCGCACCCGATCAGCATCGCCGGCGCCACAGAGATGACGTCGCCAGGCGTGACCGCCGACAAACTCCCAAGCAACCAATAGGTGATGGCCGGCAATTGATTGTAGGGATCGGCGAGCGTCTTGATCAGCGAGACCATGGCGCCTAACGCGGCGCCGATGGCGAGGCCCGCCAGCACCAGCGCCAACACCGGGTCGTGGCCGCGCACGATCGAGCCGATGGCGTAAACCAGCGCCACCGCGCCAAGGCCACCGGCAAACGCCAGCACCTGGATCGCCAGCAAAGGCAGCGAGAAATAGAGCCCTAACACCGCGCCAAGACTCGCGCCGGCAGTCACCCCAAGAATGTCAGGCGATACGAGCGGGTTCTTGAACAATCCTTGGTAGGTTGCGCCGGCTGCCGAGAGCGCCGCTCCAATCAGTAAGGCCGCGAGGACGCGCGGCGCACGAATTTGCCAGATCACCGTTTCCACTTCCAGCGGCAAGCCTGACGGCGTCCCGGTGACAGCCGCCCAGGCGGCGTGCGCCATGTGAGCGGGCGCGATTGCGTATTTGCCCAGCATCAACGACAGCAACACCAGCGCGACGAGTGCAACCGGCGCCAACCAGAAATAAACCGCGGAAATAGCGCCAGTGCTACGCGACTGCATGCGCCGCCGTTTTGACATGCTGCAGGAGCCAAGCGTCCAGCGCGCCACGGTGCGGTGCAAGACGCTGACCGGCGCCGCCGGTGAAGCGCTGCCATTCCGCAAGCCAAGGCTCCGCGACCAGCGTGATAAACGGAATCCCGGCAGCCATGACCTGCAGCATTTCCTCGGCCAAGCCGCTGCCGCTTGCTTCCAATTTGCCGAAACGGTTAGCGACGACCAAGTCAGCCCCTGTTTCAACCGCACGCCGAAGTGCGACGCTCGCCGCTACGACGCCGCCTGGATCGATCCTGCAGCCACTCGATCCGGGGCCAAGGTCCTGGAAAATGACATAGTGTGATCCCGTCTCCAGATCGCGGAGACGCGCGCCACACGCATTGCCTTTGCCGTCGGCGAGTTCATCGACAAGGCCGCGGACCATCACGCCCCGCGCCAGCCAATCGTCGGCAAAGGCGGCGAGCAGCGCGCTGTCGTCCGCCGTACCGGGGGCATGAACGATGGCGGCTATGGCGGCATGATCCATCGGCGATACGCGGTCGCTTGTCATCGTTATCCTTCGAGAAGCATGTCGAGTTGATCGTCGCTCAAGCT